>VAZL01000100.1:14207-15518 GCA_005883445.1 Alphaproteobacteria bacterium
GTGCGCGGCCCCCGAGATCCGAATTTTTTACGTTATTGGCCTCTGCGGGCGAGGTTCGAGCGAGCGTCTCGCTGCCGCGATCGTCAATATCCGCGTTGATCGGCTTGGGACTCGGTTCGGAACTGAGCGGAGAAGACCGGTTCGCTCCAATCCCTATCGTCCTGTGACCGCGGTCGTGCTGTGGAGGGCGGGCGAGGACTGGGAAGCCGCAGTTGATTGAAAACTCATCCCCTGCTCCAGCTCTCCTGCCCGCTCAAAGTACCGATTGGCCATGAATGTCAGCTGTGCTTCGTGCCTGCGATCTGAGCATGCCCGAGACAAGGCGAGACACCTTTGCGCTTGCGCGCGATAATACGTGCTCATCGACATAACTGCATTTTGCGCTTCCCATACTAACAATGCATGAATGGCGATCTCGTTACGAAATTTACGTTAATCGCAGTTCAAATCTTGAGAACTGCGTGTCCCACAGGAACGATCTTATCCGCGCGGCTAAATCTGATTACAGGGCCCCGCAGCCGCCTTTGCATGGAGCGCCCATTGCGGAGTTCAGTCGCACCATTTTCCGCTGAGGTGTTGCAAATCTGTCACCGTCAACATTGCCCTCGTCTAGAATGGAAGGTCAGTCGCGGGGGGCGTGGTGATGAAAAAGCGAATGGTGATCGCGTTTTTTGCCACTTCATTGACGGCCGGGGCGTCCTTCGCCGCCGATTGGCCGCTGATGGGACCGCAGCTCTATCCATCGGCCCCTCGCATGGCCGTCGACTGGACGGGCATCAATTTTGGAGTCAACGCCGGTTACGGTTGGGCACAGGGCTCATCAAACACCGTTTTTGGCGGTGGAGCGGCAAATACCACTTTGCTAATTCCGGCCGGCGCGACGACGCCATTTGGACTCGGTGCGACAGAGCTCGGCGGTACGAGCCTGCTCGGCTCAAGCAGTCCGCGCGGCGGCATTGCTGGAGGTCAAGTGGGTTTCAATTGGCAAGCCGGAATGGTCGTCTTCGGAGCCGAGTTTGACGCTCAGTGGTCAGGACAGTCGAACGCTGTCTCACTCATATGCACGCCGCCTATCCCGGGCAGGCGGCGTGCTGGTAAACGCGCGAGACGATTTGACTGTGAACGTTGGGGGAGCATCCGCAAATTTTCAACCCCTGTCGAATACCACGCTCGGATGGACTGCGGGTGCCGGTGTCGATGTTGCGTTATCAAGCAATTGGTCGGCAAGATTCGAGTATCTTCACATTAGGGCCAACGGTATCACTTCAAGTGTATTGATACCTGGTTTCCTTGGCAACGGGACGGCATCAG
>VAZL01000101.1 GCA_005883445.1 Alphaproteobacteria bacterium
AGGGGTGTGCGCGGGGTTCGCTGCCGCCGGAAACCGATCACCGGCATCGCGGGCTGCTGCGCGCGGGCGACCAGCGGCCAAGCGGCGGCCGCGCCGCCGAGGATCGTGATGAATCGCGGCACTTCGTGTCGCTCCTTACCTTGGCAGCTTGCTCAGCAGCTGCTGCGCAACGCGTATGATGTCGTCTTTGCGGTAATCTAGGCCAGATGAGAGTTGCTCCTCCGCACCTCCCCAATTGATGCTCTTGAAGGTGGTATGGCCGGTTTCGAAACTAAACGTCGCTCTCGTCGGCTTGTGAATGATTTTGTTTTTGCCGACTGCAAACTGATTGGGCACGACTGGCGTAGCCATCCCTTGCTCCTAAACGCGGCCAGATCGAGCTGGCATCCTACTACTGGGTCGGCGACATCCCTTTGAATACCAGCTTCTGCATTCCGGCGGTGGTTTGCGCGAGATAGATATTGCCTTTGGAATCGGTCGCGATGTGGTGGCCCGGTCCCAGAATGCCGGAAGGCTGGATCGTGCCCACGACATCGAGCGTCTCCGGATCAACGACGGTAATGCCTTTGTCGGCGCCCACATACAGGAACTGTTGTCCGGCGTCAGCCGACAGCGCCAAATTGCGTGCAAACGTCGTGCCGGTTCTGATCAGCTCCTTCACGAACTTGCCGTCGTTGGTGAACATTTGAACGCGCCGGTTTTCCCGATCGGCCAGATACACCATCCCATCGTTGGCCACGCGGATAGCATGCGCGACATTGAAATGCGCGGGTCCCTCGGCATCAGGAAAGGTCTTTGGCGAGACGATCGCACAGCTGTCCTCGCCGCCCGGCCGCTTGCCGAAGGCACCCCACATCCGCTTGAACGCGCCGGTGTCCGCATCGAAGACGATAACACGATGATTGCCGTAACCGTCCGCCACGAGCAATTCATTGGTCGGCGCATGCACCCAGGCATCCGCGGCGCGGTGCACGTTGACCGTGTCAGCATCGCCCGTGCTTTGGTTGCTTCTGCCGATCTGCAGCACGAACTTTCCGTCGGGCGTGAACTTCAAATATGCATCATCGGCAACCGGCTTGAGCCCGGCCAGGCCGGAGGTCGGACAATTGTTTCCGCCGATCCACACGAAGCCCTTGTGGTCGATATGGATGCCGTGCTCGCGCTCGGGCCAGTCGTATCCGCTCCCGGCGCCGCCCCAGGCCCTCATGAAGTTGCCCGCCGCATCGAACACGACGATCGCGGGCGCTGCCCTTCCGGAGTCTTCCGGCTTGAGCGTGCGCGGGCGGTGCAGGAGCCAGACGTTGTCCTGCGCGTCGATGGCGAAGCTCGACGCATCTCCCAGCTTGAACTGCGGCGGCAGCTTCGGCCACGCCAGGTCAACTTCGAACACCGGAACGCTGCGCGCTTGCGCTTGCGGCGATTGCGCAGCTGCCTTGGTAGTGAAAAGCCATGCGGCTGGCACGCCGGCAGCGATGAGGTGCGCCACCACACCGATGGAAACGAGGGTCCTACGCTTCATGACTTCCTCCGCTCAGATCTTAAGTGACGCGTGAGACCGCGGGAGCGCGGCGGCACCCGCGGCCAGATGCAGAAATCGACGGCCGGGTTCATGGCGTTTGGCCCCCCAGGGCGTCAGTCCTTGTAGACCTCGACCGCCTGCATCATGCCCAGCTCTTCGTGGTTCATCATGTGGCAATGCATCATGAAAACGCCGGTGTAGTCGAGGAAGCGCGAGCGGATGACGGTGCTGCCGCCCGCGGCCGGCCGCGGCACGATCACGGTATCGCGCCACGTCCGATCAGCCTGCGGTTGACCGCCGATCTCGATGACCTGGAACGGGTTGGTGTGGATGTGGAACATATGGTCGTCGTGCCGGTGGGTGTTGCGGATCGTCCATTCCTCCACCGCGCCCAGCCGCACCCGCTGGTCGATGCGCGCGGGATCGAAGATCTTGCCGTCCACCGTGAAGGTGTATTCCTGCCAGTGCCCCGCGACATTGTTCTGCGGCTCGGTGGCCCCGAAGACAAGCGTGCGCCGGCCTGTGATCTCGCTGTCGCGGATCGTCTCGAGCGGCGGCTTGGGCAGCGCGGCCGGGAGCTTCATCGGCAGCGGCTCGCCGGCGACGACCACACGCCCCAGCGGTCCGGTGGGCGACTCATGGCCCTGATCGTATGGCATGGCGTTGAGTTCGTAGGTGCCGGGACCGCCCGCCTGCACCAGCACATCGGCGCGCTGTCCCGGCGCGATCAGTAGCTGCTTCATCTCCTGCACGGCGCCCAGCTGGATGCCGTCGTAGGCGATGACGTTCAGCCGGTGCTTGTCGAGCTCCAGCAGCATGTTGTCCTGGTACTGCGAGCCGACCAGGCGCCAGCGCTGCACCTCCCCTGGTCGCATGTCGATCGTCGGCCGCCGCTGGCCGTTGATCGCCAAGAAGCGGGTCGCCGTTTCCGGAAAGAGCGTGCCGAAGTCCTCGATCATGGAGAAGGCGTCGAACACGACCTCCGTCAGCAGCATGACCCGCTCGCGCGCCTGGGCGATCTCGGGCACATCGGCGAAGTCGCCCTCGACGACGATGGCGCCCACCATGCCGCTCGCCACCTGCACATCGGCCGAGCCGTGGAAATGCGGATGGTACCAGTAGGTGCCGCGCGTGTGGTCCGCGGGCAGCGTGATCTCGATGTCGTAGCTTTTTCCCGGCTCCATCAGCCGCATGACGTTGTCGGCGATGCCGCTCGGGCTGCAGTGCGCGCCGTGGAAATGGAGGTTTGTGTTGTTGAACTGGTGGGGATACGAAGGGTTGCTGGGCACTAAATCGCGGTTGGGCGGGAAGTCGTTGGTAAGCCGGATCTTCAGGGTTTCGCCGGGCTTCATGCGCAGCGTCGGGGCCAGCCCTCCTTCGTAACTGCGCAGGTAGAGGCGAAAGCCGCCGATGTCGCGATAGGCGTAGGCGCAGCGCAGGCTGGTGCTGAGCACGCCGTTCGCGGAGCGGCGGCCCTCAGGCTCGACCAGCGGCTGGTCCATCGCCGGCACAACCGGCAACTTCGCCAGGCCGAGCTCGGGCATGTGATGGACGTGCGCGCCGCCGGACTGCCCGAGCGCAGCGCGCCGGCCCAGTGCCAGCGTGCCAATCGCCAAGCCGGCCTGCAGCACGCCGCGCCGTGAGGCATGCGGCCCAAGCCCACGGCTCGTGCCGAAGAATCTCTGCACTTTGGCCATGACCTCGTTCCCGCTCTCCGTGCGATGCCCGGCGCCAATCCGGTACCAGACACCATTAGAGTCCCCGAGGTCCGGCAAACCCAAATAGCATACAAATCATACCGTACCGCAATAGGTGCGGTGGTCGCTCCTCGACGCATCGCTGCCTCGGCGCGGGCTCTGCGCGTTAAGAGCCGCGCCGATAGCGCCGTGGCGAGTCCGGGGGATTCCAGTTCCCGGCCGAGGTCCCGTAGGCCGTCCCGGGGAATGGATTCGGGTAGCAAAAGCCGCCAAGGCCGCGCATCGTGGCCATGCATTCCTCTGACGAGGAATGCCCACAACTCGTACTACCCAGTCTAAAGGTCCCGCACCATGTGCCGGCATCGGCAAAGGTACTGGTCGACGACGTCCCGGCCAACGCGACTGCGACGAGAGCGATCGGTCGCATGGTTGCCTCCTCGGCAAGCGAACCAGAAAAAATGACACGGCATGCATATTCTATCAGAACCGCGAAAAGTAACGTGGCATCTCCCGCTCGAACTCGGGGAAGTAGCGCGAGATCGCGGTCACGTCGAAGCGCCCGAGGATCGATTCCTTGGGCTCGCGGTCGAGCAAGAACCGGAACGCCACCTCGACACAGCGTTCTGGCGTATGCTTCCCCGCCGTCAGCCGCTCGCACATCTCTCGCGACATGGTGACGTGGTGACGGGTCTCACCCTTTCCTTCGCGGACGACCACCTCAAAAATGAGAGGGTCGTGCTCGGCAGTGCGCCGGACCTCAATCATGTCGATCTCCTTCGCGATGCAGGCATATTAAAGGGCTCGGGTCATGATCCATAATCCCGCGCATTCCGGATTTTCGGTATGGGACGCGACACGGCCTGATCTTGGACCAGCAGAATGACAGTGTGCGCCGGATTCCTTACATCCGCCTGACATTGTTCTTTGACGCAGGACGTTCCATCGGCGACAAATAGCTCTCGCAGACGGGAAACCAACAAAATGCGAATTTCGTTGGCCCATTCGGCTGCACCAATTGCGATTGCGGCTACTTCGTATTGGCGGCGCGACCGCGGCGACGAATTCTAGAGACCGGGAAAGACGCCATGTTCGAGCGCGCGCTCAACGCATTCTGGATTTTGCTCGGGGCTGCCGCGGCAGCTTATGCGTGGACGCTCGGCTTGATCGGCGCGTCCGGTCCCGAAAGCGGTTTGTTCCCCTTTCTTGCCGGCTTGATCATCATGGGTGCGGGCGTCGTGCTGCTGTTGCGGCCGTTGAGCGAGCATGTTGCTCCAGACTTCCCGCGTGGCGATGCGCTGTGGCGCGTCCTCGGCGTCATCGCCGGGCTTGCTTTCATGGCAATCAGCATTCCGTTTCTGGGGTTTGCGGTTGCCGGTTTCATAACGATGGTCATCCTGCTGCACACCGTGGAAAAATCCAGTTGGTGGTTCTCGCTCGCGCTTGCCTTGGTTGCCATCGTGGTTGTGGTTTGGTTGTTCGGCTGGATACTGGGCATGGCGCTGCCGCGAGGTCCGTGGGGTTGGTGAGGCATGGAGGCCATCGGAGGGCTGCTCACCGGTTTCGGTGTCATCCTCACACTCGATAATCTTTTTGTCTGCTTTCTCGGCAGTGCGATCGGGACGCTGGTGGGCGTGCTGCCGGGCGTGGGCCCACTCGCGGCGCTCGCCTTGCTGTTGCCGATCACGTTCACCATGACGCCTGTCGGCGGAATGGTGATGCTCGCCTCGATCTTTTACGGCGCT
>VAZL01000102.1 GCA_005883445.1 Alphaproteobacteria bacterium
ATCATCAAGGATTTGGCCGCCGACATGCAGCCCTTCTTCGACAAGTGGCAGCGGGCGAAGGGCGCGTTCGTACCCTCGCAGACGCGCAACGACGAGATCGAACGCATCAGGCCGGACAGCGCCGCGCGCATCGCCGCCGATGCCGCCATCGAATGCATCAATTGCGGGATATGCTACGCCGCCTGCGATACCGTGCGCTGGAATTCCGACTATCTTGGGCCGGCGGCGCTCAATCGCGCGTGGACGCTCGTGAACGACGTTCGCGACGGCGCAAACGCGGCGCGTTTGCAGGCGGTCGCGGCCTCCGGCGGCTGCCACGCCTGCCACTCGCACCAGTCCTGCCAGGAGCTCTGTCCGCAGCGCCTCAATCCGACCGCCTCGATCGCGGGCCTCAAGCGCCGCACCATGTGGGCTTACCTCAAGGGCGAGATATGAACGTCCGTCTCTATGTCTGGCAGCGGCTCACCGCGGCGCTCATGGTGCCGCTGGTGCTGGCGCACGTCGCCGTCATCTTCTATGCGAGCCGCAAAGGAATGACGGCCGCGGAGATTCTCGCGCGCACGCGCGGCAGCATCGCCTGGGCGTCGTTCTACGGCGCCTTCGTTGTTGCCGCAGCCATCCATGCGGCGATCGGCGTGCGCAACGTGCTGACCGAATGGTCGCCGCTTGAGGATCGCGGCGCCGGCATCTTCGCGAGCGCTTTCGGAGCGCTGCTGCTTCTCCTCGGCGCGCGCGCGGTCGCCGCGGTGGTGCTGCCATGACGGTACGCCACTTGAGCCACCGCCAGGGCGTGCTTTGGATCGCGGCGCTGGTGCACCGGCTTTCCGGCCTGGCGCTCGCCATCTTCCTGCCGGTGCATTTCCTGACGCTCGGTCTCGCCATTCACGGCGAAGCCCCGCTGGAAAGCTTCTTGCGCTGGAGCGATCAGCCGCTGGTCAAGCTCGCCGAAAGCGGTCTCGTCTTTCTTCTCCTGGTGCACATGCTGGGAGGGCTGCGCCTGCTGGTGATCGAGAATCTTCCTTGGCGCAATGGACAGAAAGAGCTCGCCACGATCGCGGCCGGACTGTCGGCCGTCATCGCGCTCATCCTGCTGGCGCGCCTGTTCTGAAGATCATATGACCCTCGAACGGCTCAAGACCGACATTTTGATTCTCGGCTCCGGCGGCGCCGGCCTGTTCGCGGCGCTGCATGCGCACAAGGCCAATCCCGATCTCGACGTCATTGTCGCGACCAAGGGTCTGCTCGGGAAGTGCGGCTGCACGCGCATGGTGCAGGGCGGCTACAACGTGGCGCTCAACCCGGGCGACTCGATCGAGCGCCATTTCATGGATACCATCGAGGGCGGCAAATGGCTGCCGCATCAGGAGCTCGCCTGGACGCTGGTGTCGACCGCGGTCGAGCGCGTGCGCGAGCTCGAGAACGAGATCGGCTGCTTCTTCGATCGCAATCCGGACGGCACGCTGCACGGCAAAGCCTTCGCCGGCCAGACCTTCGACCGTACGGTGCACAAGGGCGATCTGACCGGCATCGAGATCATCAACCGGCTGATGGAGCAGGTGTGGGCGCGACCGATCCGTCGCCTGGAAGAGCATCGCGCCGTGGCGCTCATTCCGGCGCAGGACGGAGCGCTTGCGGGCGTGCTTATGATCGATATCCGCACCGGCGCGTTCCGTTTCGTCGCCGCGCAGGCGGTGCTGCTGGCGACCGGCGGCGGGCCGACTATGTACCGCTACCACACCCCGTCCGGCGACAAGAGCATGGACGGGTTGGCGATGGCGTTGCGCGCGGGACTTCCATTGCGCGACATGGAGATGGTGCAGTTCCATCCGACCGGGCTGCTTGCCGGAGCGGACACCCGCATGACCGGCACCGTGCTCGAGGAGGGGCTGCGCGGCGCCGGCGGCCATCTCCTCAACGGCGCAATGCACCGCTTCATGGGCGACTATGACGCAAGTCTCGAGCGCGCCACCCGCGACGTCGTCAGCCGCGCCATCTCCGCGGAGATGAAGGCCGGGCGCACGAGCCCGCACGGCGGCGTCTACATCAAGATGAGCCACCTCGGGCCAGCCAAGGTGGCGAAGGAGTTCAAGGGCATGGTGGATCGCTGCCGCGACTGCGGCTTCGATCTCGCCGGCGGCCTCGTCGAGGTGGTGCCCACCGCGCATTACTTCATGGGCGGCCTCATCTGCCGGGCGGATACCACGACCGATTGGCCGGGCCTTTTCGTCGCCGGCGAGGATGCGAGCGGCATGCACGGCGCCAACCGCCTGGGCGGTAACGGCGTCGCCAACTCGACCGTGTTCGGCGGCATCGCCGGCGACGTGATGCCGCGCTGGATCGCCGCCAATCCGGGCCACCGCGCGCCGGACGAGCACGTGCTGGATGTGGAACTTGCGCGCGCGCTCCATCCGTTCACGCGCAAAGGCGGCAATTTGAACGATCTGCGCGAACGGCTGCTCGATACCATGTGGGACGAGGTCGGCGTCGTGCGCGACGGCGCGGGCCTCGATCGCGGCATCGCGGCGCTCGATGCCATCGAGGCCGAGCTGTTGGCGACGGGCCTTGCGGATGAGGGCCGCGCCTTCAATATGACCTGGCATGATTGGCTCAACCTGCGCTCGCTCACCGAGGCCAGCCGGGTGATTGCGCTCGCGGCCCGCAAGCGCGAGAATTCGCGCGGCGCGCACTTCCGCTCCGATTTTTCGGAGCCCGGCGACTTGCCGAGTTCGCGCTTCACGGTCGTGCGGCAAACGGCCGGTGGTCTCGAAATCACCGACGAGCCGGTTCGCTTCACCCACGTGAGGCCGGGCGAGACGCTGCTGCCGGATAAGTTCGCGGCCGAGTAAAGCGAGGCCACCATGATTTCCATCTCGAGTGTTCAGCGCACCGCCGAGGAGCTGATGGCCAAGGCGGCGATCGAGATTCCCGACGACTATCTCGCCGGCTTGCGCAAATGCGCCGATACCGAGAAAGGCGATCTATCCGCCTTCGTCATCAAGGCGATGCTGGAGAATTACGACGCCGCCAAGGAGGACCGCCGCGCCATGTGCGGCGACACCGGCCTGCCGCGCTGGTACGTCAAGATCGGCAACGAGGCGCGCATCGAAGGCGGGCCGGTGGCGCTGGAGGCGGCGTTGCGGCGCGCCACCGCGCGCGCCACCACCGACGTGCCGCTGCGTCCCAACCGCGTGCACCCGCTCTGGCGCACCGATCACAACAACAATGTGGGCATCGGCGCGCCGGAGATCGAATACGCGTTTCATCCCGACGCCGATTGGATCGAGCTCACCACGGTGCACAAAGGCGGCCTGTTCGGCTCCGACTATCGCATGCTGTTTCCCGGCGACGGCATCGACGGCATCAAGCGGTTCTATCTCGACACGCTGATCGGCTTCGGCAAGCGCGGGCTCGCCTGCCAGCCGGCGATCGTCGGCGTCGGGCTCGGCGGCTCCAAGGACACCAGCATGGTGCTGGGCAAGCAGGCGTCCTGTTTGCGCGTGGTCGGATCGCGCAATCCGGATCCCAAGATCGCCGCGCTGGAGGAGGAGCTCAAGGAGCTCGGCAACAGCATCGGCATGGGCGCCATGGGATTCATAGGCTCCTCGATGGTGATCGATTGCCACATCGAGGTCGGCTATTGCCACACCGGCGGCATGCCCATGTCGGTGCACATGTTCTGCCTGTCGTCGCGCCGCGCCTGCGCGCGCATTCTTGCCGACGGCCGGCCCCAGTTCCGCACCGACCCCATGTGGTTCACCGACTACATGCGGCGCGAAACGGTGGAATGGGAACGGCCCGCGGCCGAGGCGGCGGAGTAGGGGATGGCGCGCCTCAACAAAGTCTGCCCGCAACTGCCGGCCGCGGACGTCAGCGAGGCCGCCCGGTGGTATCGTGACAAGCTCGGCTTCACCATCAATCGTTTCTATCCCGAGCACGGCTTTGCCATCGTCCGCCGCGACGACATCGAAATCCATTTCTGGACGTGCAAGGAGCGGCGCATCGCCGAGCACACATCGGCCTATTTCAGGGTCGACGACATTGACGCTCTGCACGCGACTTTGGCCGCAGCGAACGACGGCGGCAGGCTCAGCGAGGTCGCCGACCGTGCATGGGGCATGCGCGAATTCTACGTGTGGGACCCGGACGGCAACCTGCTGAAGTTCGGCGTTCCGGCGCCGGCGGCCGCGGAGTAACGGCGATGGCGGAGCTCAACACGGTCCATCTTACCCTTCCGGCGGCGACCGACGATCTGCGCAAGCTTCAAATCGGCACGGTCGCCTATCTCAGCGGCCGCATCTTCACCGCGCGCGAGGGCGTCTACAAGCGCGCCATCGAGGACGGCGCCGGCATGCCGGCCGCACGCGATGCGCTCGGGCTTGCCAACTTCCACTGCTCGCCGGCGGCGACGGTCAATGCCGACGGCAGCTACACCGTCGGCGCCGTCACCGCCACCGCCTCGTTCCGCTTCGCGCAGTGGCTCGACGGCTGGTTCCAGCTCTCCGGCTGCAACGTCATCATCGGCAAGGGCGGAATGACGTCCGAGGTCTATCGCAAGTCGTTCGTGCCCAACCACGCGATCTATCTCACCACGGTCGGATACGGCACCGGCGCGCTGCTCGGGCGCGGCATCAAGCGCGTCGCCGGCGTCTATTGGCTCGAGGAGTTGGGGCTGGCGCAGGCGGTCTGGGTGCTCGACGTCGACAAGTTCGGGCCGTTCCTGGTCGAGAGCGACCTTGCCGGCAACAGCCTGTTCGAGCGCGAGAACGCCAAGATCGCGCCCGGGCTCGCGAAACTTTACGCCGGCACCAAGCCGGCCACGCTGCGCCGCTACGGCGAGACCGACGACAAGACCGAAGAGGTGATCTGAGGCCCGCGCTGACGGCGCGACACGTTGGGGTTGCAGCATTCCCTGTAAATAACAGGCCGAAAACAGGGAAGCGGAGCCCGCGATCGTTTCCTACAGCCGCAGGTTGGTTGTTCGTGCCCGCGCTGCTGCTTGCCTTGCCAAAAAGTGCCGTGGGCCCGCGCCCTCATGCTGAGGAGCATCGCAGCGCAAATGGGAGCACAAACGCGCCCATCGCCTCGGAGCGCTGCGATGCGTCTCGAAGCATGAGGGCCATACCGTGCCCGTCCTCATCCTTCGAGACGCGCGCAGGCTCTTTCGACTTTGCGGAAGCGTTTGCGCATGCGCGCTCCTCAGGATGAGGACGAGCATCGCGTTTCAGCCTATCTCACGATGTCAAACAGCCCATCTCGTTCCCGCGGCGCGTTCGTGCGCCCGGGTCTTGCAACTTCGCTTCACCGCCCCCGAATCGAGGGGTGGGCGGAGCGCCGAGAAACGTTCGGGTGCTCGGCGGAACACCCGTGGGGCGTGCACATAACGCGGCACGCCAGGCGCCTAGCGAGGCGCCTTGCGTCCCATGACGCGGGACGCTCGCCTCTCGGCGCTCCACCGTGGCGGTTTTGGGCTCCCGGGGCCGCGCTTCTCTCCCCGGTACCGCCCTAGGCTTGCGCTTCGGCGGGCATCCGGATCCCTCTCAGCGAGCTCCTCGCAGCCAGGTCGTAGTGCCTGACGGGCGGGGTCCCTGCCTCCCGGGGCAGCGGTTACAAGCCGCCGCCGCAGGACGCCACACCTCGCTCCGCATTCAGGATGCCTCGAGAACACGCCCTCAATGAGCAAGGCTGCGAGCAATCTAGTATAGCTTCTCTACGTAGTCAAGAGGGTAGTTGGACAGTAGTCACAAGGAGATGCCCGGCTCGCCTGGAAGTACCTGAGCGGAAGGGAAAATTCGCGATGAAAAATTTTTTGCTGGACTCGCGTTACACGAATCTTTCAGAAGAGCGTATTCATCGAAATTACGTTTGGATCGCCGCTTTTGGAGGACAGCGGACATAAATCGACGTGTCGCCTCGGCCAAGTCGGTCGAGTCTGACCCATAGCGGACATCGGCCGGATCGAAATCCTGCAGCGCGGCAGACGTTGCGTAGGGTGTGTTATCCTAAGGGCATGACGCGTGAATGGGCCAATGGAAATGACAAACGAAAATGGCAATCACAACGATCTGCCCTCTAACGATCTTGCGTTTAAATGGGCCTGGGAAATTTATAAAGAAGCTGATCATCTCGTTCATAGTCGCACTACGTTTTTTTTCGCCGCTCAATCATTTTTAGTTGTGGCCTATTCCACTTTCGCTGTTAACCGGTTTAACTGGAAGGAGAACCAGGGCATTTATATCATTGCGATGGGAATTATCGTGTTCACAGGCATTATTTTTTCACTGATCCTGTGGGAGTTAAATTACACCATCACCAAAAGAATGAAGGAAGAATTGAGAGATCCATATTTGGACAGGGACAAGATGTGGAAGGAATATGCCGAGCCAAGATGGCTACCTGCCAGAATAATTTTCGGAACGG
>VAZL01000103.1:0-8699 GCA_005883445.1 Alphaproteobacteria bacterium
AGGAATTTATCGCACGCCAGCTCAAGACTTGATCGCGTAGCTTGCCCGCGGTTTGTAGACATCCACAGACGTCTGCTGATTTTGTCGCTTTCTGGGCGAAGCGGACATGGCGATCGTGGGCGGCGTTGACCGGTCGGTAATGACCCAACTCCGACGTCCGCCGGCCCTCCCTATGTCGGCAATGCAAGCTCGCCCAGTAACGAAGGCAGATCGTCCGTTCGATCGAGCGTCCACAGCGTCCGCAGGATGCGGTCCGTCCGATCTTTTTCCCAGCGCTTACCCACGTTGCCGCGAAATTTGCGGTCGATTTCGTCTCTGTTCATCGGCCGTGCCGCAAAACCCGGCGCGTAGTCGATCTCGCGTGATATCCGCTGCCCGTCCAACAGGATCGCCGTCACGCGCGTGGGAACGGCGCCTCCAACCTTCGCAGTGAGGATGGGGTCCTCGCTGACTTTGATCTTTTGCATGAAGGCGAGGATGCGCGAATCGCGGTACATTTGCGGCGCGAAGCTTTCATTCGTGATGTCGCCGTCAACCATCGCCCGCGCCGTTATATACGGCAGGCTGTGGTCCGCGGTCTCCCTGGTTTGCGGCGACCATTTCTCGGGTTCGCTCCCGGTCCGCTCAAAGCCACGGCCCGTCGTCGCGATTTCGATTGAGGCAATCCGATCGAGCGAGCCCACTTCCTTGGTAACTTCGATGCCGGCCACGATCGCCGTCTGCGTGTAAATGACCGCCGGATAAGCCTTCAGACTGCATTGGTGGATGCGAAACGGAACGCCACGCCGACCGAAGGTCTCGACGTCGACATGGGCCGGCCCGGACACCTGCTTGAAGAAGCCGGAGCGACCTTCAAAGATGGGCGCCGGGCCAGTCACGCCACCGCGTGCCAGCAGCGCGGCGAAGACGGCATTGCGCGCCGCTTCGGCGGCCGCGAGTCCCTTCCAGTCGGACAGAGTCTGTATCCGGGTCTGGGCCATCGGGATATGGTCGTTGATGGCAAGACCGACCGCGTGGGTTAGCCGCTCGGGATCGAGCTTCATCAGCTTGCCTGCCGCGAGCGCCACGGCTGGCAGGCTGAACACCGGCGGATCCCAACCGCGCGCCGCGATGTCCAAGGAATCCACCAATCGGGAGTTCACTTCATAGGCAAGCGCGATCGCGGTAATCAAATCTTGCGCGTTCGCCCGTTCGGCGTATCGTTGAAATCGAGGAAGCGGAACGCGGCGCCATTGGCGAAGGACGCAAGATCGGGCGTCGTGCGCCGGCTCGTTCCGATGACCGTGGCGGTACCGGGCACGGCAAGCGCAATCTCGCGGCAGATACGGACGGCTTTTTCCTCGAACGCTCCGATACCGCAGCCGATCGTATCGATGACGTGCACCTTAACCCGCTCGACGGTCGCAGCGTCGAGGTCGTCGTAGCGCAGGGCATGGGTATAGGCGGCCAGCCGTTCCGCAAGCGGTCGCTCGCGTGGTGGTGATGGATTGTTTTGCGCCATGGCAATTCGCGAAGTGATGGGGAGCGCTATTGGACCGGCGGTCAAATGCAGAAGTCGCCTGCGAGTAAGTTTAATCACGATTTCCTCCTAGAAATCTCGCCAATTGGCGCGCCAGATGCACGCCCGAGCCGCTTCAGACCTGCTATAGTCACTCCGTGATCTTGGCCTTGGGGTAAGCGCCTGCGCAATTGAAGGGGAGGATATCGTGAAAATGCACCCTGTTGCTCTCAGTGTTGTCGCTGCTGCCGCCATGTCTGCGACCACCGCCGTCGCGCAGACGCGCCTTGTTACCGAAGAGATGATGGTGAAATCTCCCGATCCGGGGATCGAGATCTACGTGCGCAACAAGCGCCCGGCGCAGATGACCATGTTCCGTCCCGAGCGCACCGTACTCTACGTACACGGCGCAACCTATCCCGCGAGCACGGCCTTCGACCTGCAGCTCGGTGGAATGTCATGGATGGACTACATCGCCGCTCGCGGTTACGACGTCTACCTTCTCGATCTGCGCGGCTACGGCAAATCCACACGCCCGAAGGAAATGTCGGAAGATCCCAAGGCGAGCCCGCCAATCGTGCGTGGTGACACTGCGGTGAAGGATATCGGCACTGTCGTTGATTTCATCCTCGCGCGGCGCAATATCCCCCGCCTCAACTTGATCGGCTGGTCGTGGGGCACGGTCAGGATGTCGACATACACCGCGCAGAATCCCGGCAAGGTGGAGCGGCTCGTGCTCTACGCACCCGGATGGATCCGGCAGACGGCGTCACTCGTGCAGGCCGGGCCCGGCCCGCTTGGCGCCTATCGCAAGGTCACGCGTGAGCAAGCGATGCAGCGCTGGATGACCGGCGTGCCCGACGACAAGAAAGCAGCACTGATTCCCGACGGATGGTTCGACGCCTGGGCGGATGCGACGTGGGCGACCGATTCCGAAGGTGCAAAGGCAAATCCGCCCTATATCCGCGCCCCGAACGGCGTGATTCAAGACAGCCAGGATTACTGGGCCGCCGGCAAAGCCTATTACGATCCGGCCAAGATCACCGTCCCGACGTTGCTAGTGCAAGCCGAGTGGGATCGAGACCTCCCACCCTATATGGCACAGACGCTGTTTCCACTGCTCGTGAACTCGCCCGGCAAGCGATACGTCATGCTCGCGGAGGGCACGCACACGATCATCATGGAGAAGAACCGGCTGCAACTGTTCGAGGCTGTGCAAGCCTTTCTCGACGAGGCAAGTCGGTCCTAGAGTGGTGTCGCAAGCCCCTGCGATCGAATGAAGCGCCGCGAGTTCATCACGCTTCTCAGCGGTGCGGCCGTGGCGGTTGTGACGGTGCCACTGGTAGTGGCTGGACAAGATTATCCCAGCCGTTCGATCACGCTGATCGTCAATTTCCCGCCTGGGGGCTCAACCGATGCCATGGCGCGGATCATCCGCGAGCCGCTAAGCCAGGCGCTCGGGCAGAGCATCATCATCGACAATCGCGGCGGTGCCGGCGGGACGACCGGGGCTGCGGCGGTCGCCAATGCCAAGCCCGACGGCTACACGCTTCTACTCTCGGTCAACTCGCCGCTGACGACGAACAAATACCTGCAGAGGAACTTTCCGTTCGACCCGAAGACGGCGTTCGCACCTATTACGCTGACATCGGATGTCGCCCTCGTGCTCGCCGTGCATCCGTCATTGCCCGTGCACGATGTGACCGAACTCATCGAATACGCAAAGAAGAATCCCGGCAAACTCGCCTACGCCAGCGCCGGTATCGGCTCCAGCCACCACATCTGCGGCGAGCTGCTCAAGCAGAAAACCGGGATTGACATAGTGCATGTACCCTACCGCGGCGGCGCGCTCGCGGTGCAGGATCTTATCGATTCGCGTCATCGCAGCCGCAGAGAAGACGCGGCTCCCCGAATTGCCGGATACTCCCACGATCGACGAGACCGTTCCCGGCGTCGTCAACGTCGGCTGGAACGGCCTGCTGGCGCCCGCCGGAACGCCGGCGCCGATCATCGACAAGCTCAATGTGGCGACGGTGGCGGCGCTGAAGATGCCGGACATCATCGCCAAGATGAAGCTTCAGGGTCTGCACCCACTGAGCAGCACGCCGGCGGAATTCGCCAGCCTCCTCGTCAGCGAGGTCGATCATTGGGCCAAGGTCATTCCGTCGATCGGCATTCAGCCGGAATAGCCGCGACGACCTCGACTCGTCATCGTTCGCAGTGCCGGCCTACGCCTGCGCCATCGGGGCTAGTCGCGTGCGGTCGCCCCGGCCTGCGCGCGGGCAAGATTGCCCTCAACGCTCAAGCCGAACCAAGGACGCAGATATGTGCCGAGGACGCTGCCGAGGAAAGCTGCGACAAGCCACAACCAGCCGTGCACGCTAGCAGAGGCGATGCCACTGAAATAGGCGCCGATATTGCAGCCATAGGCAAGGCGTGCGCCGTAGCCGAGCATCAATCCGCCGACCACGGCCGCGAGCAACGAGCGCGGCGGCACTTTCCAGCCAGGTTTGAACTTCCCCGCAAGTCCGGACGCCAGCAACGCTCCGAGAATGATGCCGAAATCCATGACCGAGGTAATGTCGGCGAACACGCTCTCGCGTAATGCCTGCGCGCGCGCCGGCGTCTGCCAATAGCCCCAAGACGCCACGTCGACGCCGAGGCCCGTCAGAATTTTCGAGCCCCAGAGCGCAAAGGCCGAGGTGATGCCCCACGGCCGGCCAGCGAGATAAAGCGTCGCGAAATTGCCGAGCGCAAGCGCGACTGCGCCAGCGACGAGCGGCCAGGGTCCGTGCAGGAAGCGCCGCCAACCGCGGCGCTGCGTCGTGACACCTGACAGCAGCGTGCCATGCCTGTGCCGCTCGATGACGATCGTCAATAAAGCGATGGCCACAAAACCGGTGAGGCTGACCAGCAAGGCGGCGACCCAACCCCAAGCGGAGATCAACGAGATTTGACCTACATTGGGCTGCGCCGACCACCACGGCAGATGCCAGGCGCCAAGCGCGGAACCTGCAATGAAGAAGATGAGCGTCACCAGCATGCGCGTATTGCCGCCTCCGGCTGTGTAAAGCGTGCCGGATGCACAGCCGCCGCCGAGCTGCATGCCCAGTCCGAACAGGAACGCGCCGACAAGGACAGAAACGCCGACCGCCCCATATTCTCCATGCACCGGCTGGCCAAAAAGGCTGCCCTGCGCGAGCACAGGAAAGAACAGCAGCACTGCAACCGCAAGCATCACCATTTGCGCGCGTAATCCGGCGCCGCGGCCGTTTGAAATGAAGACGCGCCAGGCCGAGGTGAAGCCGAACAGCGCGTGGTAGAGGACAACGCCGAGCGCGGCGCCGAGCAGGAAAAGCGCCCCCTGCCGCCAAGTGTAATAATCGGCGAGCGCGAGCGCGCCGGCCACGACCAGCGCCGATGCAAACGTCACCGCCGCCGAGTTGATGCGGGGGGCCGCACCCTGCTCAGTCGCAAGCAGGCGGGCATCAACGGAAAGGTCGGTCATGGGTCATCTCATTGTCCGAGCACGATGCAGGCACGCGAGGCTCGGTTCCGGGGACGCTTCATGAAGCTAAGTGCAAAACGGCATCTTTCCAAGCAAAGGGCCTTTCAATCTGGCCGCTGTACTAGGCCAGGCATACTCTGCCCACCATCCGCGGCAGCAGAATTTTCCCTGCGGGACGAAATGATGGCCTTCGCTTCATGTCCGACGCGAATGACCCCGAGCGGTCATTGCAGTTGCGGCGCAGCACCGGCATCCTTGCCTTCGCGAACGTGAATTGTCTCGCACACCGCGCGAAAGGGCTCCTGCATGTCCGTCGTTTCCCCGCATCAGACCATCGCTGCCGAGGCGCCCCGGGACACATCGCCTGGCGCTCGACCGCCCGGCAGCGCATCCCCCCAGACCACAAGCGCGGACCGACCGCTCGCGGCGACGCAACGTTCGCAAACCGCGGTTCCGCGCCGCCTGCGGCGTTACCTGTCGCTCGCGGATTTTGAGAAAACGGCCCGCCGGCGCCTTCCGAGGATGATCTACGGCTTCATCGCGGGAGCCGTCGAGACCGACGCGGCGCTGCGCGATAACCGCCGCGCTTTCGACGAATACGGCTTCGTTCCGCGCGTGCTCAACGATGTCTCGAGCCGCAACCAGATGACGACGCTATTCGGCGTGACCTACGCCGCGCCGTTCGGCATCCCGCCGTTCGGGTCCGCCGCGCTGTGCGCGTATCGCGGCGACATCGTGCTCGCGCGCGCGGCCGCGGCGGCGAATGTGCCGATGATTCTCAGCGCGGCCTCCTTGATCAAGCTCGAGGACGTTAGGCGGGCAAACCCGGCCGCCTGGTACCAGGCCTATTTGGCGGGCGATGCGTCGCGCATCGAGCCGCTCCTCGATCGGGTCGCCGCCGCCGGCTACGACACCTTCGTGGTGACCGCCGACGTGCCGGTTCCCTCGAACCGCGAGCACAACATTCGCACCGGCTTCCAGGTCCCGCTCCTGATCACACCGCGGGTCGCCTGGGATGTAGCGACGCATCCGCATTGGCTGCTCGGCACCTGGATGCGCACGCTGAAAAATCACGGCATGCCGCATTTCGAGAATATGGACGCGACGCGCGGTCCACCCGTCCTGTCCAAGAATCTCGTGCGCAATATCGGCAATCGCGACCAACTCGCCTGGAAGCATGTCGAATTGATACGCCGGCGCTGGAAGGGAAAGCTCGTGGTGAAGGGCTTGATCGCCCCGCAGGATGCCCGCATCGCGCGCGAATGCGGCGTCGATGGAGTGATGGTCTCCAATCATGGCGGCCGGCAGCTTGACCATACGGTGTCGCCGCTACGCACGCTGCCCGAGATCGCAGCCGAAGCGAAGGGCATGACCGTGATACTGGACGGGGGCGTGCGGCGCGGCACCGACGTGCTCAAGGCGCTCGCGCTTGGCGCGCAGTTCGTGTTTGTCGGCCGGCCGTTCCTCTTCGCGGCGGTGGCTGCTGGCGAGTCTGGCGTGCAGCGCGCCCTTACCCTGCTGAAGGATGAGGTGGATCGCGACATGGCATTGCTCGGCGTGCGCAGCATTGCCGAGGTCACGCCGGACCTGGTCCGCCGGCTCGGTCCCGAACCGCCATTCGGCCGCAACACTCCCTGAGCGACGTGCCGCGCAACGCAAAACGCCTAGATGAGTTCAGAAGGCTGATCGGCAAGTGCCGGCAGCATGCGGCTCGTTCCAAATACCAGGCCGGGCTGATAGCATGATCGTCGTCTTTCTTGACCGGCAGTTCGCAAGACCGGACCAAGAAAAAGGGGGAGGATCATGAAAAAATCCAATTGTCATTGGATGGACCCGGCAACGAGGGGCCGCTAGGGGGGAACTAGCGGCCCTTTTTTGTTTTGTGCTTGTTGTACTGTGCTTGGGCCCGGAAGGCCCCGGAAGAGTCCCAAAATGAGTATCGGACGACGGGTCGTGCTTGGATGTTGCAGGTGGTCAACCGCCTGCGGTGTGTTGCTCATCTGGGCGGCCCCGGTGGTTCTCATCATTTTTGCGCTATTGCTGCCTGCGAATGCCCAGTACTGGGGAAATTCATGGGGCGGGCGCCAGCAGCAGTCGCAGCAGCCGTACAATCCCTACGGCGGCTATGGCGGCTATGGGCATGATCGCCAATGGGACAACTGGGGTTATCGCCAACGCGAAAGGGCTGCTCCTTCTCCCCGCGTGAGGGTCAGAGAAGCCGACAAGGAGCGGCCCCAGGATTACTCCCACGCTCCGCCGGCCACGCCGCGCGAGGATGCCACGGTCAAGATCGCGGTGATGGGCGATGCCAACGCCGACTGGCTTGCCTACGGGCTTGAAGATGCCTTTTCCGAGCAGCCCGAGATCGGCATCGTGCGCAAACACCGCACCAGTTCCGGTCTCATCCGCTACGATCAGCGCCGCGATGGCGAATGGCCGCAGGTGGCGCGCGAGATTATCGCGGCCGAGAAGCCCAAGTTCGTCGTCATGATGATCGGAAACAACGATCGCGAGACTATCCGCGAGAAGGCTCCGCCTCCCGCGCCGGCGAACGCGCCGGCACAGCCGGAGCAGGCAGGCCCGCCGGCGCCGCGGGACCCGGAGCGGCGGCCGGTCGAGCATCAGCATTCCCACCTGACGCCGGCACAAGCGCGCCAGGCGGCCTCCGGACCGTGGGAATTTCAGTCGGAAAAGTGGGAGGACGCGTACATCAAGCGCATCGACGCCACGATCGCGGCATTGAAAAGCGGCGGCGTTCCGGTCATCTGGGTCGGTCTGCCCTCCCAGCGCGACACGGAGGCCAGCGCGAACTCGTCTTATCTCAATGAAATTTACCGCAGCCGGGCTGAGAAGGCGGGAATTGCCTATGTCGATATTTGGGACGGCTTTGTCGACGAGGAGGGGAAGTTCTCGCAACAGGGACCGGATTATCTAGGGCAGACTCGCCGATTGCGGACGAGCGACGGCGTCTATTTTACCAAGTTCGGCGCGCGCAAGCTCGCCCATTACGTCGAGCGCGAAATCGAGCGCATCGGCGGCAACAAGAGCATGCCGGTCGCGCTGCCGGTGCCGGACGGTTCGCCCCCGCAAGCGCCGAATGCCAAAGCGCCCGGTCCGGCGCAACGACCGGTCGCGGGGCCGGTCGTGCCGCTCACGGAAACGCGCATTGCGCCGGAAGAACTGATCGGGGGCCCCGCCGCTGCCACCGGCGCATCTGTGACGCTCACCAAAGGCGAGCCGCTCGCGGCGCCGAGCGGTCGGGCCGACGATTTCAGCTGGCCGCGAGGCGCGGTCAATGTCGAGCCGGTCGCGGTCGAGCCGGCGGCGCCTGACACCGCGGCCGCGGATGCCGGCGCCAAAACCGCCAAGCCTGCCCAGCGCAAGTCGGCGCTGGATGCTTACGCCCAGCAAAAACCGGCCCAGCGCCGGGCGCGGCCTCGTCTCAATCCCACGCCTTGGGCTTACGAGCGCCCGAGCGGCTCATCCTTCGGGTCGAGCGGCTGGTAGGGTCCTGGAAGCGAGAGCGGGGTTCGGCCGCCCCGACCCAAGATTCTGAAACGACAAGTCCTCGCGCCTCAGCGCGCTCGCTTGACCTGCGTGCAGCGCTCGTCACGTCGCCGCAAAGCGTTTAATAGGTCCTGATCCTCGTTCGAGCGGTGGCGCAGGCAAAACCGGGGATGCCGCCGGGGAGGG
>VAZL01000103.1:8941-13780 GCA_005883445.1 Alphaproteobacteria bacterium
GCCTTGCCGTTCAACAGCGCCTTTTTGACCTTCGCCGACACGTGGGTTGTGCAGCATCCGGTCGTGCGCGAGGTCTTGGGTCCCGATGCGGCGATGCTGCTGGCGGCGCCGATTTCCGCGCCGATCGTGGAGGAGATCGCCAAGGCGGTGGGCGTGCTCGCGATCTTCCGGCTGCTGCGCCCCGAGTTCCACAATGTGCGCGACGGCATCGTCTACGGCGCGCTCGTCGGCGTCGGGTTCAATTGGTTCGAGGCGGCGTTGTACGTGGCGCAAGGCTACGCGGAGACGGGCGTGCCGCCGTATGGCTTGCAGCTCGGCAGCCGCTACGCGCTCCTCGGCCTCGGCGGCCACGCCATGTCCACGGGCATCTTCGGCGCCTTCCTCGGCATCGCGATGCAGACGCGGCGCGGATGGATCCGCATCCTCGCGCCGATCGCCGGGCTCGTTCTGGCGATTGCGGCGCACATGGTCAATAACGCGCTGCCGCTCCTCGCGGCGCTCGCGGCCGGCGCGGCGGGTGAGCCGCCGCCGGTCTCCGATCCGCTCGACCTGGGGTTTGTGCAGGCGTTCGTCGGCAGCTCTTTGCTCGAGCTTGCGATCTTCCTGCCATTCCTCCTGCTCACCGCGCTGGCGCTGTGGCGAAGCAGCGTGCGCGAACGGGGGGTGATCCGCGAGGAGCTCGCCGGGGAGGTCGGGGGCGCGGTGAGCGCGGGCGAGTATGCGGAGATCGTCGCCGACCGCGTGCTGCGCACGCGTCGCATCGACCCGCTGTGGCCGCGCGCCTCCGCCGCGCTGGTGTACGCGCAGCACGAGCTCGCGTTCCGCAAGCGCCGGGTGCGGCACGAAGGCCGCGACCCCGAGCGCGACAGCCTCGCGGTGGCATGGCGGGACGAGATCTTTCGCCTGCGGGCGGTGGTGTCGTCGCCGCCCACGGCGGGGCGCGCGTTCTGAGCTTGCGGAAGCTTTCGTCAACCTCGAAAGCTGCTGGCCGGAACCGGTTGCCGACCTACTCTTCCGTATCTTATGGCGTGCTATCCTTTGGGCGGCCGGCAACGTGCCGCCAACGCTCTTCGCCCGCGCGACGAGGTGATCGAATGAAGCGGTACGACTTCATCACGCGGCTCGGCGGGGCGGCCCTGTTGGCGTGCTCGACGTTCATGTGCGCAAACATGACGGCCGCGGCGGCGGCGCCGCTGCGCATCGTCGCGATCGGCGCCAGCAACACCCATGGCTTTTATGTCGGCAACGAAGGCGCATATCCCGCGAAGTTGCAGGCCCTGCTCCGAGCCAAGGGCATCGATGCCCAGGTGACCAATGCCGGAGTGCCCCTCGAAACGACCGGGATGATGCTCCGCCGCATCGACAAGGACGTGCCGGATGGAACGGACATCGTGATCTTGGAGCCGGGCGGCAACGATAAGCGTTTCCTCGTCCCTCCGCAGTGGCGCGCGGCAAACATTGCGGAGATGGAGCGCCGGCTGCAGGCCCGCTCGATTCAGGTGATCGTGTACGATGAATTCATCCCACTGCACTATCGCACCTTGGACTTCATCCATCTCACGCAGGAAGGCCACGCCATGATCGCCGCCGCCCTGCTTCCGCGCGTCATGGAAATCCTCGATCGCCGGCGCGGTGACGCTCCGCCGCGGCGAAATGCATCCCGGCCCGCGCCGGCGCGGTGATACGGTCGCTATGAGGGGCACTGCGGGCGAGGCGGCCCCACGTGTGGCAGGCTGGGACCACTCCCGCCGCCAGATCTTCGGAGCGCCAGATCTTCGGAGCACCAGGCCTGCGCGAATGCCGCCATGGCGGCCTCGCGGGTCGCGCCGTGGGCTGCGGTCAGCCGCGCCGGAGGCAGTTCCCTTTATTCGACCAAAACGTGACGGGCGTCACAGATGTCCCCTCCGTCTGCGGGTACAACCAATCCCAGCGTATGGCTATTCGTCTGGGTTGGGAGCTGGAAATGAGCGAACGTCGAATCACCCAATTATTCGGGCTCGTCCTGGGTGCAATCATCACCTGCACCATGGTCCTGAACGCCTTCGCGTTCTAGACGCTAGCGTGTCGCCGTTCTGTTTGCCGAGGAGGCAACCATGCGAACGATTGCCGTTGTCTTGCTGGCCCTGCTGGGGACGGCGTTGACGGGCGTCTCCGCCAATGCCGGCGCGTGGTGCGCGAACTATCTCCGCGGCGTCTCGAACTGCGGCTATTCTTCGGCCAACCAATGCTGGGCCACCGTGCGTGGCCTCGGCGATGGATTTTGCGCCCCGAACCCCTACCCGGGGACGGCCTACGGGTCGGGCGGAAGTTGGAACACTCCCAAGTCGCGGAAGCGCTATCAGCGCAGCTATTAGTTAGGCCGCGTACCCATAAATCCAGTTCCGTAAGGCCGGCTTGCCACACCGTCATTGCCGGGCATAGGGCTATGGACGCGCGTAGACGCGCTCTTGACCCCGCACTCGATCGTCTCCATTCAAAGAGGCTGTTACGAACAGGATGGACCCGCCGATCGGGCCCGCGGGTGACGACGCTTCAAGCAATCTCGGCGCCGCGGGGGCCGATATGTCGACTGATCTCACACCTCGTATTGCCCTCATCGCCCTCGTGGCGTTTCTCGCCAGCCCCGCGCACGCGCAGCCGGCGCCGGGCCAAGCGCCGCCGAATGCGGTGTCGATCGAGCAGTCGGCGGTGTTCGACGTGACGCCGGTCACCGGCGCCCTGAAGGAGACGGCGCAAAAAGGGCAGCAGCTGGTCTGGCGCGCCCGGCGCAGCCCGAATGACCGCCGGCTCGCGCTCGCCGACATGTCGGTTGCGTTCCTACGCAGCGAGGCGCCGACCGAGGTGAAGATAACCTTCGCCGGCCACGTGTCGGCGTTCGGCTGGCGCCCGGAGAGCGACCCGCAACTCGAGGTGATCGTTCGCACCCGGGGCGGCGCGTCGATCTACTTCTGGAATTTTGCAGTTTCCGTGCGCTGCGCCGACAGTAACCGGCCGCTGCCGCCGCTCAGCCAGGTGGTGCCGAACGACATCGCCGCCAATCTGTTCAACAACGTGGGCACGGTGGAGATTTCCGAATACCGCGAGCCGAATGCTCCGATCCTCACCGCGCGGCAGTGTCCGTCATGAGGCTCGTGTCCCGCGCAAGGGCGGCTGTTTGACTCGCGAGCCCCTACGCGATCATCGAGGAACCAAGAGATGAGAACGTTCCGCCTGGTGATGATTGCCGCCGGAGTTGCATGCGCTTCATCGGCGATGGCCGGCGACATTGCGCCGGGCGGCACGCTGCGCGCGGCCTATCTCGGCACCAACCCGGCGCAAGCGATGCGCGATCCGGCGACCGGCGAAGTCCGCGGCCCCGCCTATGATCTCGCCCGCGAATTGGCGCGCCGCAACAATGTGCCGCTCGAGTTCAAGCCGATCGCCGGCCCGCCGGCCGTCATCGAGGCGGTCAAGAACGCAGAGGCCGACATCGGCTTTGTCGCCTATGAGGCGACGCGGCTGGGAACGGTGGACTTCTCGCAGACCTACATGCTGGTGCGGCAGAGCTTTCTCGTGCTCGACGGCTCGCCCATCAGGGCGATCGCCGATGTCGACCGCGCGGGGCAGAAGATCGCCGGGACGGTCAATGATTCGATCACGCTGTGCATGAAGCGCATTCTCAAGCAGGCGACGGTCGTAGAGCTCGCGAACGATCCGGCCGAATTGGGTAAGGCGCTGACCGCGCGCACGATCGACGCGCTCGGCGGAAACCGCCAGCGCCTGACCACGCTCTCGACGGCGACACCCGGCACGCGGCTGTTGCCGGACGACCTGTTCAACGTGCCGCAGAATATCGTCGTGCCGAAGGACCGGCCGGCGGCGCTCGCGGCGGTGAATGCGTTGATCGACGAGGTGCGCGCGTCCGGCGTCTTGCAGAGCGCGATCGCGCGCGGCGGCGCCATCGGGGTTGCGGTCGCGCCGGCAGGCGTGAAAGCCGGATGTCCGGGATAAGCGGCGCCGCGGCAGCAAGTAGTCCGAAGACGCGCGTAAACGCGCTTATGGCTCATCCGGGCTACGCGTGCTTCCGGCGCGAAGCGCCTTTACGGGTAGCACGGCGAGCCTGGTCCAAAGCCGCGGCCGTAACAGTCTCGTGCATAGCCCGGATAGCCTGCTCTATAGCCGTAATAGCCTGCTCCATAGGCGTAATAGCTGCTACGGCTCAATCGGTACCGGTAAGGGTGGCGGACATACCGCACGCTTTGGCCTAGCGCGAGGTCGCTCGCTGCGGCGGCAAGATTGCTCATTGGCATTGCCGATGCCGGCACGGACATGAGGCTGCACAGCGCGGCGCCAGCGACCATACTGATGGCGAGAGCTTTCATGGGACACTCCCTATTGGTAGTGCCCGTCCCGTAACAAGCCCGCCAACCCTGAGCTGGCCTGGATGGTATCACGGACGGCGACCAGCGGGCGGTCACAAAGCGTTGAAGAAATGATGGGACTTTCAACTGATCCTAAAGCGCGCCTCGGCGAGGCGCGCGCGGCGCACCTGCGCGGCAAAATCGAGAAGTGGGGACCAATCATCAAGGCCGCGGGCATCAAAGGCGAATGAGCCGGGAGACGCTATCGCCAAAGCTCCATGACGTTTCGCTCTCGCGCACGATCGAGAAGGTCAACCACGCGTCGGCGGGAAAGGTGGCGGCGCCTGCCTTATCAATCGTCGAGGAAGGTCCTGAGTATCCTCGACCGGCTCGGATGCTTGAGCTTGCGCAGCGCCTTGGCCTCGATCTGGCGGATGCGCTCGCGCGTCACCGAGAACTGCAGGCCCACCTCTTCCAGCGTGTGGTCGGCGTTCATGCC
>VAZL01000104.1 GCA_005883445.1 Alphaproteobacteria bacterium
CGCCCAGGGAGGCGCCGCGCCGGACCTCGATGTTGGGCATCGGATTCGGCCGGCCCGCCGATCGGCACGTGCTCGGCGGCCGCGACAAGAATCCGTTCCTCAACGTCATGACGATCGACGGCGACGGCCGCAATGCCGGGCGCATCCGGCGCGGCTATATCGTCACGCGGCGAGGGGTGCACATCTCCTTGACCGCCGCCAACACCCGGGGCGATTTCTCCTACGTTAAGCTCCCCCCGGCGCCGGACGGCCGCGGCTGGGCATCGACGCCCGCGTGCATCGCGATCAACGATGCAAAGCCTGCCGCCTGCGGCAGCCTCCTGATGGATACCGGCGTGGCCGCCATGTATCTGACGGTGCCGGAGAGCCAGGCTCCGGCCGAACTGCGCACCTTCAACGATGTCGGGCCGACGCTGGTGGCGGGCACGAAGCTCACGATCTCGATCCCCGCTGAGGATTCGCCCCAGGCGCTCTACACCTTCACGGTCGGCGACGACCTCAACCCGCTCGCTCCGAGAAAGCTCAATCTGGTTGGCGGCAGCGGCCCGCCCTTCGTCAACACCAGCGTGCGCTTCCTCAACGGCTTCGACTATCTCTACGATGCCGAGGGCGGCTTCGTGGGCCTGCGTTGGACCGGCCGGCTCCCACAGTCGTTTGGCAGAGTCGTCTCGCCGTCAAATTGATGGCGCGGCGACCACCCCACAGCTGGGTCAGTACCGGTAGTCCTCGATCTTGAGCAGCGGAAACGCGCTCAAGACGTGCGGCGCGTTCGCGGGCGGCGCGGCATGCAGATAGGTACGGTCGAGTTCGGCTAAATTGTTGACGCCGAGCAGGCCGAGACAACGCTGCACCTCGTCCTCTAGGAGCTCGAGCAGCCGCACCACGCCGGCCTCCCCGCCGGCGGCGAGCGCAAAGCACTGCATGCGGCCGATGCCGACCAGATCGGCGCCGGTGGCGATCGCCTTGACGCTGTCGGTGCCGCGGCACATCGATCCGTCGACGATGATCTTGGCGCGGCCGGCCACGGCGGCCACGACCTCCGGCAGAACGTCCATGGAGCCGCGGCCGTGATCGAGCTGGCGGCCGCCGTGGTTCGAGACGTAAATCCAGTCGACGCCGTGGTCGAGCGCGATGGCGGTATCCTCGGCGGTGGCGATGCCCTTGATCGCGAGCGGGATCTTGAAACGCGACTTGATGCGTTTGACCGTGCGCCAGTCGAGCGCCGCTTGGAAGGCGCGGCCCTGCACCCGCCGTCGCCCGGCGGTCACGAAGCGCTTGGCGATGTCGCGCTCGCGCCGGCTGTAATGCGCGGTGTCGACGGTCAGACAGAACGCGGCATAGCCGTGCGCAACCGCGCGCTCGACGTGATCGTCGACCCAGGCCTCGTCGCCGCGCACGTAGAGCTGGTAGATGCGCAGCGCATCGGGCGCCGCGGCCGCGAGATCTTCGAGCCCGGGATCGCAGACCGAGCTGAGCATGTGGGCGGCCCCGAACGCGTTGACCGCGCGCACCACCGATTCGGCGCCGGTGGGGTGAAAGCTCTCGAGCGAGCCGACCGGAGCGAGCACCACCGGCAGGCGCAGCGTGCGTCCGAACCGGCTCACCGAGGCATCGACCTTGCTGACGTCGCGCAGCACCCGCGGCCGGAACGCGATCGCGTCGAGCGCCATGCGGTTGCGCCGCAGCGTGGTCTCGGATTCGACGCCGCCGACGATGTAGTCCCAGTCGTTTTGGTTCAGGTTCTGCCGCGCTTTGGCGACGATCTCATGCAGATTGAGAAGGTCGTTCGGGGCCGTCGCGGTGTCGTGCACGGACGGTGGGCGGGAATTGCGCTCTTGCATGGAGGACCAAACGGGCTGGTG
This sequence comes from Alphaproteobacteria bacterium, assembly GCA_005883445.1. Taxonomy (GTDB): domain Bacteria; phylum Pseudomonadota; class Alphaproteobacteria; order Rhizobiales; family Xanthobacteraceae; genus VAZQ01. Next base: position 1,863 of record VAZL01000104.1, read on the forward strand.
AGGAGGAACGAGAGAATTCCTCCGTCATGATGCTCGTCCTCGCCATCCGTCGTCAACCAGCCATGGACTTGCTAGGCTACCTGTGTCCCGGGCGCAGCGCGGCACGGAGTGATGCGCTGCAGACCCGGGACCTTCACGGACTGTGACGGTCCCGGATCAGCGGCGCACCGTTACACGCTGCGCCGCGTCCGGGACACGAAGGAAATCTGCTGATGAGTACACCGGTCCGAATCGTCGTGATGGAAGGCGACGGCATCGGGCCTGAGATCACGGCTGCGACCATGGCCGTCCTTGGCGCCGCCGATCGCGTCTTCAAGCTCGGTCTTTCGTTCACGCCGGTGGCGATCGGGCTTGCGGCCTTGCGCGCGCACGGCACCACGTTGCCGCCAGCGGCGGTCGACGCGGCCAAGGCCGCCGACGGCGTGATCCTCGGACCGGTGTCGCACAACGACTACCCGCCGTTGGCGCAGGGCGGCCTCAACCCGTCGGGAGAATTGCGCAAGCGGCTCGACCTGTTTGCCAATATCCGCCCGGCGCGAAGCCGCGGCGGATTTCCGCCGCGCTGCGGATCGCCGGTCGATCTCGTCATCGCGCGCGAGAACACCGAGGGCTTCTACGCCGACCGCTCCATGTTCCTCGGCTCCGGCGAGTTCATGCCCACGGCGGACCTCGCGCTCTCCGTGCGCAAGGTCACGCGCGCGGGCTCGACGCGCATCGCGCAGAGCGCTTTCGCGCTCGCCGAGCGCCGCCGCAAGAAGGTGACGGCGGTGCACAAAGCCAACGTGCTGCGGGTGTCGGATGGGCTTTTCCTCGAATGCGTGCGTGCGGTGGCGTCGCGCTTTCCCGGCATCGAATACGAGGAGCGGATCATCGATGCGATGGCGGCACTGCTCGTGCGCGACGCCGCCGCATTCGACGTGATCGTCACCACCAACATGTTCGGCGACATTCTCTCCGATCTCGCCGCCGAGATCAGCGGCAGCCTGGGGCTCGCCGCCTCGCTCAACGCCGGCGAGGCGCACGCGCTGGCGCAGGCCCAGCATGGCTCGGCGCCCGACATCGCCGGGCAGGACCGCGCCAACCCGGCCTCCCTGATCGGTTCGGCGGCAATGCTGCTCAACTGGCTCGGCGAGCGCAGGAACGACGAGCGCTTCACGCGCGCGGCCGCGGCCATCGAGGACGCGCTCGATCGCGCGATCGCCAGCCCGCAATGGCGCACGCGCGACCTCGGCGGGCCGCTGGGGACGAAGGCGTTCGGCGAGCGCGTGGCCGCGCTGGTCGCGGAGGTGGCGAGCGCGCGCTAAAGCATGTTCCGGTCGGCCTGATTCAGCATTCCGCACCCACATGCGTCACCCGCGGGCTTGACCCGCGGGTCCATCATTCTTCGTAAGAGTTTTTTCGAAGAGGATGGATTGCCGGGTCAAGCCCGGCAATGACGAAATGGGTCAAGACGACCGGAATGTGGTCTAGCGCTCAGCCCCGGTGGGCGTGAAGAGGCAACGCGTCTCGTTCCAGCTCAGCAGCGCACTCAGGCCGTGTTCTTGCCGAGGCTCCGCGTCAGGATGCGCGCCAATCGATCGCAGAACATCCGGGCGTCCGCCGGGCGGTCGCCGTCGAGCACGCGCGCTTCATCGAACAGCAGGTGCGCGGCATCCTGCTTGAAGGCTAAATCGTCTTCGCCCAGCGAGGCGAGCGCCACGACAATGTCGTGCCGCGAGTTGATCTCCAAGATCGGCTTCGCCGTGCTCTTGATCCGCCCCGCGCCGGCCAGAAGCTTCTCCAACTGCCGATCGGGGCCGTGTTCCGGAGCGACCAGGCAGACCGCGCTGTCGGTCAACCGGTCCGACGCACGAACGTCCGACACCGCCTCGCCCAGCGTCTCCTTGATGAAAGCGAGAAAATCCGCGACCGCCTTGTCGGTCTCGGGAGCGCCCTCTTGCTTGGCGTCGAGGCGCGGGATGAGCGCCAAATCCGCTGCCCCTTGCGTGACCGATTTGAGCGGCTTGCCGTCAAAGGACGGGGCTGAAGTGACCCAGAAGCTGTCGATCGGATCGGCAAGCAGAAGCAC
>VAZL01000076.1:0-313 GCA_005883445.1 Alphaproteobacteria bacterium
GATTGGCGAGACGGGCGTCCATGCGGTGCCACATCGTCCAGGTCGGCACGATGTCGAGCACCGCGAGCCGTTCGAGCCGCCCGGGGTGATCGAGCGCGAGCCGATAGGCGACGCGGCCGCCGCGGTCGTGCCCGGCGAGGCGAAAGCGCACGTGGCCAAGCGCCTCCATCACCTCGATCATGGCGGCGGCCATGGCGCGCTTGGTGTAGGGCGCGTGCGCGGCGTCCGATCGCGGCGCATCGGACCAGCCGTAACCGGGCAAATCGGGAATGATCAGGCTGAAATGCTCCGCCAGCGCCGGCGCCACGCGATG
>VAZL01000076.1:430-9565 GCA_005883445.1 Alphaproteobacteria bacterium
GACATCGGGGTTGCAAAAATCGTGGCCCGTAAAACAGCAAAGCCTCGCGGCGCGCCTTCGCGCAACACCTAGGCTTTCGATTTTTCCAGCGATTCCCGCTGCACGGCGCGAAACCCGATATCGCGGCGGCAGAACCCATCCGGCCAACGAATCCGATCGACCGCCCGATACGCCCGCGCCTGCGCCTCGCCCACGGTCTGGCCCAGCGCGCAGACGTCGAGCACGCGGCCGCCATTTGCGAGGATGCGGCCGCCGTCCGCCTTGGTGCCGGCGTGGAAGATTTCGACGCCCTCGACCTCGGCCGCAGCCTCGAGTCCCTCAATCACCGAGCCCTTGGCGGTGGCGCCGGGATAGCCCTTGGCCGCCATCACCACGGTCAAGGCCGCGTCCGGGTACCAGCGCAGGTCGAAATTCTTGAGCATGCCGTCGCAACACGCCAACAGACCGGGCACGAGGTCCGACATCAGGCGCAGCATCAGCACCTGGCATTCCGGATCGCCGAAGCGCACGTTGTATTCGATCAGCTTCGGCCCTTCGGCAGTGATCATCAGGCCGGCATAGAGCACGCCCTTGTAGGGAGCGCCGCCGGCCTTCATGGCGCGCACGGTGGGAAGCACGATCTCGTCCATCGCGCGCCGCACCATCTCGGGCGTCATCACCGGCGCCGGCGAATAAGCTCCCATGCCGCCGGTGTTGGGACCCTGATCGCCGTCCAAGGCGCGCTTGTGGTCCTGCGCCGAGGCGAGCGCGAGCGCGGTCTCGCCGTCGCAGAGCGCGAAAAAGGAGGCCTCCTCGCCCTCCAATAATTCCTCCACCACCACTTGCGCGCCGGCCGCGCCCAATCCTCCGCCGAACATCATGTCGATGGCGGCATCGGCCTCCGCGAGGGTGTTGGCGATGACGACGCCTTTGCCGGCGGCGAGCCCGTCGGCTTTCACCACGAGCGGGGCGCCGCGCGCGCGCATGTAGCACTTCGCCGCCGCGGCCGCGTTGAAGCGCTCGTAGGCGGCGGTTGGAATTTTATTGGCCTTGCACAGATCCTTGGTGAAGCCCTTGGAGCCTTCGAGCTGTGCGGCTGCGCGGGTAGGGCCGAAGGCCTTGATGCCGGCCGCGGTGAGATCGTCGACGATGCCGGCGCACAGCGGCGCCTCGGGTCCGACCACGACCAGATCGATTTTTTGCGCCTTGCAGAACGCAATCACCGCCGCGTGGTCGGCGATGTCGAGCGCCACCAGCTTGCAGTCGCGGGCGATGCCGGCGTTGCCCGGCGCGCAAAAGAGCCGCTCGACCAGCGGACTTGCCGCGAGCTTCCAGGCGAGCGCGTGCTCGCGTCCGCCCGAGCCGAGAAGGAGGATGTTCATGCACGTTCCGCTAGGCCGCTGGTTTTCGGCGGGTGGTGTAGCATGGCTCGATTGCTTCGCAAGGGAGACCGGTGCTAGGACCGCAAGCAGCGCACGTTTGAGTGCGGGGAGGAAACGCCGCCATGGATATCAAACCGTTGGGCTCCATGCCCTCGCGCCGCCCGCCTGCGGACTATTTCACCGGCACGGTGTGGCAGGACCCGATCATCGAGGCGCCGGCGCCGGCGCGCATCAGGGGCGCCTTCGTGCGTTTCGAACCGCGGGCGCGCACCGCATGGCATACCCATCCGCTCGGCCAGACCTTGCACGTCGTCTCCGGCGTCGGGCGCGTTGCGCTCTGGGGCGGCCCGGTGCGGGAAATCCGTGCCGGCGACACGGTCTGGATCGCGCCGGGAGAAAAGCACTGGCACGGCGCCAGTCCCGACACGGCGATGATGCACATCGCGCTGCAGGAGCATCTCGATGGAACTCACGTCACCTGGCTCGAGAAAGTGTCGGACGAGCAATACGACGCCAAAGTGGGCGGCTAACGCGCTTGGCAGCGCTTGGCCGGCGAGTTGACGCCGCGCGGATAAGGTGATTCATACGCGATCCGGCTGATTGGCTCGACTTCACACCGCCCGCCGTCGTCCCCGCGTAGGCGGGGACCCATATTCAGAGGCGGTGGTTATGGGTCCCCGCTTTCGCGGGGACGACAGTGTGTGGGCTGATGAGACGGATTCGATTTACAGCTTCGCAATGAATGAGCCGACGCGCCTCAACATCCCGGAATGGACCGTCTCCGAACTCTCGGCGGCGCTGAAAAAGACCGTGGAGGACGCCTTCGGCTACGTGCGCGTGCGCGGGGAAATCTCCGGCTATCGCGGGCCGCAGCCTTCCGGCCACTGCTATTTCGCGCTCAAGGACGAAGGCGCCAAGATCGAGGCGGTGATCTTTAAGAGCGCGTTCGCCCGCATGCGTCTCAAGCCCGAGGAAGGGCTCGAAGTCTTCGTCACCGGCCGGTTGACGACCTATCCCGGCCGGTCGAAATACCAGATCGTGATCGAGACGCTCGAGCCCGCCGGGCTCGGCGCGCTCATGGCGCTCCTCGAGGAGCGCAAGAGGAAGCTCGCCGCCGAGGGCCTGTTCGACGCCGCGCGCAAGCAGCTCCTTCCCTTTTTGCCGGAGCGGATCGGCGTCGTCACCTCGCCGACCGGCGCCGTCATCCGCGATATTCTGCATCGCCTCGCCGACCGTTTCCCGCGCCACGTGATGGTGTGGCCGGTGCGCGTGCAGGGCGACGGCTGCGCCGAGGAGATCGCCGCTGCCATCCATGGCTTCAACGCGCTTCCGCTCGACGGACCGATCCATAGGCCCGACCTCCTCATCGTCGCGCGCGGCGGCGGCTCGCTCGAGGATTTGTGGTCGTTCAACGAAGAGATCGTGGTGCGCGCGGCGGCCGCGAGCATGATCCCGCTGATCGCCGCGGTCGGCCATGAAACCGACGTAACCCTGATCGACTTCGCCGCCGACATGCGCGCGCCGACGCCGACTGCGGCCGCCGAACTGGCGGTGCCGGTGCGCGTGGAGCTCAGCACGCGCGTCGACGGCCTGGCGCGGCGCTCGCTCGCCTGCTGGCTGCGCGGCCAGGAGGCGCGGCGCACCGAGTTGCGCGCTGCGATCCGCGCGTTGCCCACGGCCGAGGAGCTCTTCGCGCTGCCGCGCCAACGGCTCGATCACGCGAGCACGCGCCTGCCGCGCGCGCTCACCGCCAACGCGCAAATTCATCACGCCCAGTTCTCGCGCGTCGCCGGCCGGCTCGGCCCGCAAATCCTGCGCGCGCGGGTGAACCGCTGCTGCGAGCTGGTCGCGGCCTTGGGCGAGCGGGCAAAACGCGCGGAGAACGTCGCGCGGCTGCGCCGGCGCGAGCGGCTGGCGACGGCCAACGTGCGCCTCGCCGCGGGCTTGCGGGCGAATGCCGACGCCCATCGCAACCGCATCGGCCGGCAATGCGAGCGCGTGGCCGCGCTGTCCGAGCGGGCGCGACGCGCGGTCGATTCGTTGCTGCGCCAGCGCGCGACCTCGGTCGAGCGCTGCGGGCAATTGCTCAACGCGCTCTCCCATCGTGGCGTGCTCGCGCGCGGCTTCGCGCTCGTGCGCGATCTCGCCGGCCGGCCGCTGCGGCAGGCGGCCGCGGTGCGCGCGGGCATGCGGCTCGATATCGAATTTTCGGACGGCCGCGTGCGCGCAGCGGCGGAAGGCTCATCCGTCGCCGCGGACAAACCGCAATCCGCCTCCGCGGCCAAGCCGCGCGGCCGCCGCGGCAACGGCAATTCGAATCAGGGCAGCCTGTTCGGAGCGTAGTGCTTTCGCAAGCCCGCGTATTTAAATTCGGACCAACAATCCCAAGCGGGTGGGTGACATGCGCCGGCCCGAGCGACTATGTTGTGTGTCAGCACCGGGACGCTGATAGATTCTTGGTCCCAGCAAACCGGTTGCGTGGAGGCAAGCGTGCTGAACCGATCCGATCGCCCTTCCCCCATGGCGGGTGAGGCCGAGGTCAAATATCTCGACGGCGACTTTCGCGTCGTGCGGCCGGGTGCCTTCGTGCGTTGCGCGGTGACCGGCTTGCCGATCCCGCTCGAAGAGCTGAAATATTGGAGCGTTGACCTGCAAGAGGCCTACGTCAATCCGGAAGCCGTGCTGCAGCGGCATTTCCCCAATGCCGGACGGCGCCCGGCCGACGACAGGCGATAGTCGCCGAGCCTTATGCTTACTCGCCGGTCCACCGCCCTCGCCCGTCGTTCGTTTTCCGCGCCGCCGCCAGCCGTTCCAGCAACAGCGATTTGAACCGTTCTTCATCCTCGAAGGCGAGGGTGACCGGCAGCGCACGGGCCTGAGCGGCAAGCTCTGCCGCTTCGTCGGCGCCGCCAAGCCGCGCGAGATCCTTTTCCGTAGTCACCAGCACCAAGCCCGCGCGGGCGGCCTCTTCGCATAGCGCCTTGGCCTGCGCGCGCGTGTAGCGGTGATGGTCGGGGAAGCTTCGCCTCGCGGCGAGCGCAACGCCGGCATCCGCAAGGGTTAAGAAAAATTTTTCCGGATCGCCGATGCCGGCAAAGGCGAGCACGCGGGCGCCGCCGAGCCCGGCGATGAAGGCCGCGTCGGGGCGCAAGCGCGCCTGCAAGACCGGAATGTCGCGCGCGGTCGCCGCGACCGCCACGGCGCGCGACGACGCCCCGACCACGACCAGCGCATGGGCGCGCGAGAGCTGCGCATCGAGCGGCGCCCGCAGCGGACCGGCCGGTATGACCCGGCCGTTGCCGATGCCTCGCCGGGCGTCGACCACGAGCACCGAAAAGTCCTTGGTGAGCGACGGATTGTGGAACCCATCGTCCATGACGATGACGCTCGCGCCGGCGGCAATGGCAGCGCCCTTGACGCGGTCCCGCGCCACGATGGTCGGCGCCATGCGCGCGAGCAGGAGCGGCTCGTCGCCCACGTCGTACGCGCCATGGCGCGCCGGATCGACCCGGACCGGCCCCGCAAGGGTGCCGCCGTAGCCGCGGCTGAGGAAGACCGGCCGCTCGCCCGCCGCCGCCAGCATGCGCGCGACCGCCAGCGCCGTCGGCGTCTTGCCGGCACCACCGACGGTCAAATTGCCGATGCAGACCACCGGCGCGCCGGCGCGGCGGCCGCGGCCGCCCAAGCGCGCCTGCGCCACCGCGCCGTAGATCGCCGCCAGCGGCGCGAGCAAGGCGGACGCGAGGGAGGCCTCGCCCCACCAGAACGACGGCTCACGCATGGGACGCCGCCGAGCTTGGCCACGGTCTCGCGCGCGGCGGCGATCGCTGCCGCGCGTCCGCGCCCGTCCTTGAGCCAGGCGCCGACGCGCGACGTGAGCGCCTCCACGTCGCCCACCTCTTCGGCGCCGTGCGACTTGTCGAGCGCGGCATAGATTTCCGCGAAGTTCCATACGTTCGGGCCGTGCAGGACCGCCGCGCCCAGCTTGATCGGCTCGATCGGATTTTGGCCGCCATGACTGGCGAGCGAGCCGCCGACGAATACGATCGGCGCGAGGCGGTAGATCAGACCGAGCTCGCCCAGCGTGTCGGCGACATAGATGTCCGTGTCTGCCCGCGGCAACTCCCTGCGCGAGCGCAGCGCCGCCTTGAGACCGGCGGCGTGCGCGCTTTCGAGGATGCCGGGGCCACGGTCGGGATGGCGCGGCGCGATGACCGTGAGCAGCCGGGGGAAAGACCCGCGCAGCCGCCGGTGCGCCTCGATCAACACCGTTTCCTCGCCGGCATGGGTCGAGGCCCCGCCGATGAGGGTGCGTCCGCCGACCGCCGTGCGCAGGACCGCGAGGCTCGCGGGGTCGGCGGGCGGCTCCGGCACGTCGAACTTGAGGTTGCCGGTGGTGGTGATGTGCGACGCTCCAAGCTCGCGGTAACGCGCGGCATGGTCGGCCGATTGCGCGAGGCAGAGATCGAAGCAGCGCAGCAGCGCGGCGATGGTGGCGGGGACGCGCCGCCAGCGATTGAAGGAGCGCTCCGAGACGCGGCCGTTGATCAGGATCAGGGGAATGCCGCGCTCGGCGCTCGTCACGATCAAGTTGGGCCACAGATCCGATTCGACGAAGAGCGCGAGATCGGGACGCCAATGGTCGATGAAGCGCTTGACGAAGCGCGGCGTGTCGAGAATCACGAACTGGTGGATGACGCCCTTGGGCAAGCGTTGTTCAGCGAGATTGGCCGAGGTGACGGTGCCCGACGTACACAACACGGCGAATTCCCTTTCGCTGATGCGTTCGATCAGCGGAATGACCGAGAGCAGCTCGCCGACGCTCGCGCCGTGGATCCACACCAGCGGCCCGGAGGGGCGGGAGATCTCGCTTTCGCCGTAGCGTTCGTTGAGCCGAGCGGGCAGCTCCTTGCCGTGCCTGAGCCGATGCGAGATGAGCGCCGGCGCGAGCGGCGTCGCCGCCGCGGTCAGCAGGCGATAGGCGCGCAGCGTCAGCGGCAAGCTTTCAGCCACGCGCGCGGTCCTCACGCGGCCGATCGGCGATGGCATAAGCGCGCGCGGTGGCGGCGTTGAGCGCGCTCTCGAGCGCACGCCGTGCGCCTTCGAGCACGGCGCCGTCGGCGTCGGCGGGCACGCGCAGCGGCTCGGCGGCAACTCCGCCGCCGCGGCCGAACGGGAGATTGATGGCCGTGCGGTCCCAGTTGTTGAGCTCCACGCGCCGCCTAGTCGCGATCGCGATCGGATAGATCGGCCGACCGGACGCGCTCGCAAGCTTGACAATGCCGAGACCGGCGACGCGCGCGACCTTGGGAATGTCGGCGGTGAGCGCGACGTTGTAACCCTCCTCCAGCGCGCTCAGCATCTCCTTGAAGGCGCTCACGCCGCCCTTGCCGATGAACCCGCCGCCGTGGTGGCCGGAGCCGCGAATGGCGCCGATGCCGAGCCGCTCCGCGGCGAGCGCATTGATCTCGCCGTCGCGATGGCGTGAGACCAGCACCTTGGCGCGATCCTGCGCGCGTCGGATGAAAGGCGCCAGGAAATGCTGCCCGTGCCACATGGCGATGATCACCGGCGCGTCGCGGTCGACCCGCTCGTAGATGCCTTCCGGCTCGATCACCAGCCGGGTGGTATTCCATACCAGACGAAGGTATTCGGCGGCCATGACCCCGGTGGTCTTTTGGAACGGGCGCGAGGCCACGAGACGCTTGACCCACGACATCGGCGAGGAGCCCGCTTGACGTCAGCGCTTGGCGCGCTGATCCATTTGCGGATCGAGCAAGCGGTGTAAATGCACGATGAAGTAGCGCATATGGGCGTTATCGACGGTCTGCTGGGCTTTTGCTTTCCAGGCAGCATAGGCGGCGGCGTAGTTGGGATAAATGCCGACGATGTCGAGCTTGTCGAGATCCCTGAATTCGACACGGTCCAAATTGGTGAGCTCGCCGCCGAAGACGAGATGCAGCAATTGTTCGCGCTGGCCCTGATCCACCATTCATTTGCATCCCTCGATCCCTGGCGACCGGAACCAGCGGCCTTTGCCGGCGCCGTGGACCCCCCGCACGCCCTCGAAAACGCCTCGACACATAGCCTGCAGCGGCTTGGCCTGCAGCGGCTTGCGCCATCACGCAGACCGCGCCGGTTCGATCACGCAAACTCGGCAAGCCGATCGCGAATGAGGCCGAGCAACAACTCGTGACGGGCGCGGCCGGCAGCCACCAGCGCGCCATGAACCGGATCGGGCCGATTGTAGATCAACGATTCCCCCGTCAAAGTCGTGACCAGCCCGCCGGCTTCGTGCACCAAAAGGTCGGCCGCCGCAAGGTCCCAATCGTGGCTGTTGGGGGCAGCAAAGATGCCATCGAGCGCGCCGGTGGCAACGCGCGCAAGCCGCAAGGCGAGCGAGGGAATTCTCGGAGCGGTCACGATGCGCGGCTCGACCGCAGCGAGACTGTCGACGGAGAGAAACAGCTCGTCGCTCACCGGCGCATAAAGCGCCGCGACCAGCGGGCGGCCAAGGCGCACGAGCGCCGCAGCGATCACCCACTCCGCAAGTCCCGCGAGAAAAGCGCGCGTGCCGTCGATGGGATCGACCACCCACACCTCGGCGCGCTGCAGTCGCGCGGGACCGTCTTCGGTCTCCTCCGAGAGCCAGCCGGCATCGCGGATGGCCAGAAGCCGCTCCCGCAGCAGCGCATCGACGGCGAGATCGGCCTCGCTCACCGGCGAGGAGGCGCCCTTGATCCAACTCGCGGGCCGGCCGCGAAACATGTGGAGCGCCAGCGCGCCGGCTTCACGCACGGCCGAGGCGAGGCGATCGCGCACCAGGGCGCGATCGATGTCATCGGCCGGCAACGGTGAGACCCTCCACGCGCACGCTCGGCGCATTGGTGCCGAAACGGAACTCCAGGTCGTTCGCCGGCAACAGCGTCTGGAACATCTCGATCAGATTTCCGGCGATCGTCACTTCGCTCACGGGGTAGCTGCGCTTGCCGTTTTCGATCCAGAATCCGGAAGCGCCGCGGCTGTAGTCGCCGGTCACCTGATTGACGCCGACCCCGATGAGATCGGTGACATAGAAGCCCTCGGCGATGTCGGCCATCAAAGCCTCCGGCGTGTCGCTGCCGGTGGCGAGATGCAGGTTGCTCGGGCCGGGCGCGGGCGTCGAGGATACCCCGCGCTGGGCGTGGCCGGTGCTGGCAAAACCGAGCTCGCGCGCGGTCGCGGAGTCCAGGATCCAAGACGCGAGCACGCCGTCCTCGACGACGGCGAGACGCCGCGTCGCAACGCCCTCGGCGTCGAACGGGCGCGAGCGCAATCCGCGCCGACGCAGCGGATCGTCGAGCACTTGGATGCCCGGCCGGAACAGCCGCTGGCCGAGCCGGTCCTTGAGGAAGCTCGTCTTGCGCGCCACCGCAGCGCCATTGATGGCGCTGGCGAGATGGCTGACGAGCGAGCCGGCGATCCGGCGGTCGAACACGACCGGCACGCGTTTGCTCTTCACCTTGCGCGGATTGAGCCGCTCGACGGTGCGCTCGCCGGCCGTGCGTCCGACCTTCTCCGGTGGATCGAGGTCGGCGCCGTGGAGCGTGGAGGAATAGTCGTAGTCGCGCTCCATCGCGGTGCCCTCGCCGGCGATTGCCGTCATCGATACGCTCTGGCCCGAGCTGAGGTAGGCGCCGCGAAAACCGTGGCTCGTCACCAGCACCATCCCGCCGATGCCGGCCGAGGCCGAGGCGCCACCCGATTTGGTGACGCCCTTGACCGCAAGCCCCGC
>VAZL01000077.1 GCA_005883445.1 Alphaproteobacteria bacterium
GCGCCAGCTCGGTCGGGCTTTTCGGCCAGAGCGATTTTTGCGCGGGCGGATCGACCACGGTTCCGTAGTACGCAACGGCCGCCTTGAGATCCTTGCTGTGGGCGGCGTATTCCCACACCGTTCGCCCACCGCGGCAGAAGCCCATGATGCCGAGGCGGTTGGTGTCGCCGCCCTGTGACTTCGCCCACGCCACCGTGGCGTCGAGGTCGGAGAGGAGCTCGGCATCCGGCTTGGTGTTGACGATCGGCATGAGCTGCGGGATGTCGGTGATCTTGGTGAGGTCGACGCCTTTGCGGAAATAGTAGTCGGGTGCGATCGCGAACGCTCCGAGCTTGCCGAGGCGGCGGGTGACATCCTTGATGTATTCGTGCAGACCAAAGATCTCCATCGCCACCAGGATGACGGGTGGGTTCTGCACGTTCGCCGGGCGCGCGAAGTAGACCGGCATCTCGCCGTCCGAGACTTTGACCTTCGCATCGCCGACGGTGAGCCCGGCGGTGTCGGTTTGGATCGCGTCGGCGCGTACCGGCCCGGCGGCGAGCGTATAGCCGGCGGCGGCCGCGGCCGAGGCCGTCAGGAAGAAGCCGCGGCGCGACAGCGGATCGACCTGACGTGCCAGTCCCTCGACATCGGGCATGAGCATGGGTTGAGCAGACATACGGAAACCTCTCTGTTTGGGGTCGGATACGCCGAGCATGTGACAGTTTGTCAACGCCTGCGGCGGCGGTTTATTCCGGCGGCGGCAGCTCCTTCACGATCGCGTCGATGACGCGGGCGTCCATCGGCTCGATCTCGGTGGCAAAAACCGCGGCGATGTGGCCGTCGCGGCCGACGAGGTATTTGTGAAAGTTCCAGCGCGGCGTTTCCAGGGGGCGCTCGGCAGCCGCCCACTTGTAGAACGGATGCGGGTTCGGGCCCTTCACCTGCGCCTTGGCGGCGAGGGGAAAGCCGATGCCATAGTCGCCATGCGCGGTGCGCATGATATCGGCAGTCCCGCCCGGCTCCTGGCCGCCGAAATCGTTCGAGGGGACGACCACGATCATGAGCCCGCGCCCGTGATAGCGCGCCCAGAGCTGCTGCAGGCCGGCATATTGGGGGGTATAGCCGCAAAGCGAAGCAGTATTGACCACCAGGATCGGTTTGCCGGCGTGGTCGGCGAGCCTGATGTCGGGGCCCTCGAGCCCGGCAAAGGAGAAGGCATAGGCGGTCACGCGGGTCATGGCGGGCGCCTGCGCGAAGGCCGGCGGCACAAGAAGGGCCGGGGTCGCAAAGGAGCCGGCGAGCAACGTGAGAATACGTCTGCGATCGGTGAGCATGGCCTTCGTCGGCCGCAACACGCTGAATTGCGTAACACTAGTAAAAATGCACAGGGTCCGATTGGCAAGCCGCGTGCTTGCGGCCGCTGCCGCCGATTGTTCGGGACTTGACGCTGCTCAGGGCACATAGCCGATGGCCTCGCCCGGCATGGCCGCAATCCACCGGCGCGTGGTCCGCCTGCATGCCGATCTGACGCAGAGATTGAACACGCGAGCCATTTCCAGCACGTCGGCCCGAATTACCTCTTTGCTCGTCGTTGATCGCGCGTAGGAATTCGCAAAAAAGCGCGGACGATCCGAGCACGATTCCTGAGCCTCGTCGATGCCGCACGCGGCGGCGCAACCTTGCGGGTTGCTTTGGCAGTCGAGCGAGGAACCGGTGCTTCATTGCGGCGTTGTTCGCTTACCTCCTAGCGGCCCACGGAGGGGAGATATATTTGTAGCTTAAATCAGCTTTGAGTCGTCGGGGATCTCGCTGATGAAACGTCTCTCTTTCTGCAAGGTGATGACATGGCGACAGTGCGGAAAAGTCGGGACAATGTCCGACAGATGACCGCTGCCATGAGTCTGGCGGCTTCGCTGAGGAGCATTCCGGCTTTTCACAGCAAAAGGAGTCCCTTCGATGTGTGACTACAGCCTACACCATGTGGCGACCCGGCCTGCCAAGATCGAGGACAAGCTGGTGGCGACCAAATTCCCCAATTCCATCACGCGTGGGTTCGCGGCTGCCGGCGAGCCGCATGTCGCGGTCTGCCTGTTGCCGGGCACCGAAATTGCGTTCGACGAGAATGTCGAATGCGAGCCGTCATTCGGCATCGGCATTCTGCCGAACAAGAAGATCGGACAGCGGCTCGCGCGCTTCCGGCAAATCAACATGGACAACGCCGTGACCCATCACGATGCGTTGGAATTCCCGGACGGGCAGGTGGTGCTGGTCACGCGCCTGTGCGAGGGCCAGCGTGCGACGGTGCTGCAATTGCCGGCCGGCGCGCATCCTGCGACCGCGGAGAAGGCGGAGCCACAGGCGCGCGCGCTTTCGCCGTCGCTCTGACCGCCGGCGAGCGCCAGCGAAACGGGTGACCGCTGCCGCCGTCGGCGGCAGCGCTAAGGTGGCGCGATCTCGGCTCGATTGATCGGGGTCGCTTCGTAACTCCCAAAGCCCAACTCCCAAAAGCAGAGCCACCGGACACAGCCGGTGGCTCTTCGCGTCGTGTCGGTGGCGCGCGGAAGATGCCGACTATTGGTTGGGGAACGTGACCAGGGTCTCGAACTTGTAACCGCACGCTTCGCATTCCCAGAGATGCCGCACGCGGTGCCGGTCCAGATATTCGGACCACTCCGGCAGGAAGATCGTCTCCCCGCACTGGGCACAGTGATTCAGCAATCTGGGCTGAGCGTATTTCCGGGGGCTCGCGGTTCGGAGCTCCATGACGCTTCCTCCGCCATGCTCCCCCCTCCCCGAGGGCGCGCATGCTAGCGCAATTCCCGCAGCGATGAAGCAGGAGCGCTGACCTAACGCGGCGGGTTCCGAATGCGCCGATTTGAGCACCGTCTCGTGGGCCGCGTGCAGCGCCCCTCGCTCGGTCAGGAACGGCGAGCCCGCGACATCTCGACTTCGGGGGCGCTCGATGCGGAACGGCTTGGCCATTCGCGTGTTCAACCCCCCGCAACGAGCGCTGGGGTGAGCCTCCCTGATGCGTCTTCCTATGTTCCGCGCAGTCGGTATAGTGCCCCGGTGCGACGCACAAAGAGGGAGACCGATATGCCTGAAATCTATGTCCACGCCGTCAAGGGCCGCTCGCTCGATCAGAAGCGCGCGTTGATCAAGGACATCACCGATGCGGTGGTGAAAAATTTCTCCGTTCCGGCCGAAGCGGTGATGGTGGAAATCGTGGAATCGGAGCCGACCGCCAAGGCGAAAGGCGGCGTTCTTTTTTCCGAAATGCGCCGGTGATCGGCGCCGCTCCGCGCGCAAGCGTTTCGCCCGGTAGCGTCCGGGCGAAACTTTTTTGCAGGAGCGCCTCGGCATGAGCGATCTCGACGGCAAGACTGCGTTGGTCACCGGTGCGGCTTCGGGCATCGGGCTGGCGACGGTCGAACTGTTCGCCCGGCGCGGCGCCAAGGTCGCGCTCAATTATTTGCCCGACGATGCCCGCGGCCCCGCGGCCGTCGAGCGGCTGCGCGCCGACGGCTTTGCCGTGATCGGCGCGCCGGGCGATGTGTCGAAGGCGGGCGCCGCCGAAAAGATGGTGCGCGATGCGATCGAAGCGCTGGGCCGGCTCGATTTTCTCGCCAACAACGCCGGCACCTCGGCAACCGTGGCGCCGATCCCGCCCGCCGAGCTCGACCGGCTGAGCGAGGAATTTTGGGCGACGATCCTCGCCACCAACCTGCTCGGCCCCTTCCGCTGCACGCGCGCGGCGGCGACTGCGCTCAGGGCGGCGCGCGGGGCGGTTTGCAACACCGCCTCGGTCGCCGGCCGCAACATGGCGGGCTCCAGCATGGCCTACGGCGCGAGCAAGGCGGGCCTCATCAGCCTCACCCAGAATCTGGCGCGCGCACTGGCGCCCGAGGCGCGGGTGAATGCGGTGGCGCCGGGATTCGTCGACACCGAGTGGACGCGGCCGTGGCCGGCCGCGCGCAAGCAAGCCGCCATCGAGCGCTCGCTGCTCAAGCGCGCCTGCACCCCCGCCGACATCGCCGCCGCGATCGTTTTTTTGTGCGCCGACACCAGCATGGTCACGGCGCAGACGCTCGTGGTTGACGGCGGCTATTCGCTGTAGGCCGTGCACTCATAAATCCGGCTCTGCGGGCGTGGCTCAATATCTGCTTTGCCCCCGAAAGCGGCCTAGTTGCTGCGGGCGTGAATACCGCCCAGCCGATCAGCCATCTAACGGGTGCATGGTCGAGGTGCAGAACTCAAAGCTACGGCCAAGACTACCCCATAGTCCGAACGCCTTCGCAGTCCTGTTGTTGATGACCAATTCGAACCGCGTTGCCTGTCGCAGCGGCAACTCACTCGGCCGAGCACGCGCCGTAACTTTGACCGCGCTGCTTGCCCTTGTGTTCCTGGTGATCTGAGCGTTCAAACGGTGTGCCGCTCGACCGAAACCTTTTGACAGGGGTGAGACCCCGTGTCACGCTTTCACGCATTGGGGCACAGCAGAGTCTGCCATGCCGTCGGTTGCGCGGCCTTCAAGAAGCACATGCGGCCCCAACAATCGTGCCGTCACAATGCCGGCGTTCAGAGGGCGCCGAGGGAGAGGGCTCGCGCCCTTGCGTGTCCATGGGCCTATCCGCCCTGACCTTCACACTCGTGCTCACCGCGGCGAACGCCCAGGAGCGCGTGCGCTGGAAGATGCAGAGCGCGTTCGGTAGCCAGCTCCCGCATCTTGGTCCTTCCGGCGTGCGCTTTTCCAAGGACATCGAGCGCATGTCCGGCGGTAAATTCGAAGTGAAGTTCTACGAGCCCGGCGCTCTGATCCCGCCGCTCGAGTGCTTCGACGCCGTCTCCAAGGGCTCGATCGAGTCGTGCTGGACCACGCCCGGCTACCACACCGGCAAGTATCCCGCTCTCGCCTTTTTCACCACCGTGCCATTCGGCCCCGGTTTCGGTGAGTTTCTGGCGTGGAAGTGGTTCGGCGGCGGCAACGAGTTGCGGGCAGAAATCTACGCCAAGCACAATCTCATCGCCGTCGATTGCTTCTGCATCGGCCCCGAGACGTCGGGTTGGTTCCGTAGCGAGATCAAG
>VAZL01000973.1 GCA_005883445.1 Alphaproteobacteria bacterium
TCCTTCGCGACGGCGCGCGCGTATTTGCGATAACTGCGATGTTCGCCCGCGAGCACGAACACGAAGCCGCGCACACCGCCGTCGAGCAGGAGGCGCGCCACGTCGGGCAGAATGAGCTGGCCATTCCAAGGGGCGACGCGTCCGGGAACGAGCAGGATCCCTCCGGTTTGTGGAATTTCCCACGCGTCGCGCACCGCTTCGACGCGCGCGGCGTCAACCGCCGCGGGATCGAAGGCGGCGACGTCGATGCTGCGTGGAATGATGGTAACGCGCTCGAGCGGAATCTTGTGACGCGCCATGACCGGCGCGGCGGCGAAGTTCGATGGCGCGATCACCCAATCGCCACGCGCGAGCGCGCCGGCCCAATAGCCGCGCAGCCCGGAAGCCGGCACGTCGAGCAGCGTGGTGACGAGCCGGACCGGGATGCGCGCCGCCGCCATGCGGGCGATCCAGGCGCCACCGATGCTTTGCGCGTGCACGATATCGACGTGCTCGGAGGCGATCAGACGTTCCAGAGTGCGTGCGCTTCGCCTGAGCCTGAACGGATTGACCGTGGCATTCACGAGCGGAGCCCATTCGCCGCCGAAGGCGGTGAGCTCCCCAACGAGCGGCCCCTCCTCGGCTGCCACGAGCGCGCGGGCGCCGGACTGCACCAGCGCCGAGGCTACGTTGAGCGCGGTGCGGGCGACCGGCTCCTCGCGCAACGCCGGCACGATCTGCAGGACGGTCGCGTTCGCCAAGGTGGGCGGGGGCGCATGGCTATCGTCGTTGTGCACGGAGGCCAATTCCCTCGACCCGCATCGGCTTGTTTGCCGCTCGGGCATCCTTGTATTCAATGGCGGCACGCGGCGAAACACGCCCGCCGCAAGCGTGCGCCCAAGACCAGGTTCCCCAAATGAACGATCTTTGCCTGAAATTCTTGGATGTTGGAACCGGTATTGCGGCCCGCAGGATTGCCGTCCGGCGGCGCGAGGGCGTGGCACCCGGCCTGTTCTGGGTGGGCGGCTTCAAATCGGACATGAAGGGCACCAAGGCCGAGGCGCTCGATCTGTGGGCGCGGGACCACGGCCGGGCGATCACGCGCTTCGACTATTCCGGCCACGGCGTCGATGCCTTTTGCCGCGGGCCGCAGGTTGTGATCGGCTCGTCGATGGGAGGGTGGTTGGCGCTGCTGCTGACGCGCGAGCTAACGCGCCGCACGCAGCCAGACCCGAGCGTGGTGCGCCTCGTGCTGATCGCGCCGGCGGTCGACTTCACCGAAGACCTGATGTGGAAACGGTTTCCGCCCGAGGTCAAGCGCGAGATCGAGCAAACCGGCGTTTGGGCGCGACCGTCGCAATATTCCGAGCAACCCTATCCGATCACCCGCGGGCTCATCGAGGAGGGACGCAGACACCTGCTGCTCGACGGCATGATCGAGACCGGCTGTCCCGTGTGGATCCTCCAGGGCGTGCAGGATCCCGACGTGCCCTGGCAGCACACGGTCGAACTGACCGCTCGCTTTGCCCGCGACGACGTCGTGCTCACGCTGGTGAAGGACGGCGACCATCGCCTGTCACGCCCCGAGGACATCGAACGGCTGATTGCCGCCGTGGCCGAGGCGTGAAATGACCGCCGCCGTCAGCCGTGTTTGGAACGACTGTCGGCGGGAGCCTGCGCGCGATCGGACATGCCGTAGTCCCTGATCACGCCGGCAATCCGCAATCGATAGTCGGAGAATATTTCCGCGCGGCCGAGCGCCTGCACGCGGCGATGCGGTTCGAGGTTTCTCCATGCGCTCACCGCCGCTTCGTCGCGGAAGAATGAAAGCGAGAGCATCTTGCCGGGCTCGTACAGGCTCTCGAAGCGCTCGATGGAGATGAAGCCGTCGATGGTTTCGAGCAGCGGGCGCAGCTCGGCGGCCAGGTCGAGATATCGTTGCTTCTGTCCGGGTTTTGGCCAGATCTCGAAGATGACGGCGATCATTTTGAACACCTCGTTGAGCGCGCCGTCGCGTTCGGCCGTTCGCTACGGCGAAGCGGACAGGCGTTGCGCCGAAAAGCTTAAGTCGCCGCGGCGCTGACGGCACGCCTCATTTCAACAGAAGCGGCGGCTCAGGTCACGGGCCGCAGGAACGTGCGCTCCTCGCTCAAGATAAAGCGTTGCTCCTGCGCAAAGCGGAAGTTGGCGGCGCCTTCACGATCGGACTTGAGCCGCGCGCGGTAGGCTTCGTAGGCGGCGAGGCTGTCGAACGAAATCAGC
>VAZL01000078.1 GCA_005883445.1 Alphaproteobacteria bacterium
TCGAGCCTCAGATTCATCGCATAGGCTTCGGATTGATGGCGCTCGTTGGCTTCATCGCGCGCGGTCGCCAGCGTGACCCGCTCGTTCTCGGCGGCGGCCAGGCTGATATCCATCTGCTCCAGCCGCGCCCGCGCGGCGGTCAAGGCATTTTCGCTCTCGGTGAGGCGACGCGACAAGCGCGACGTCTCTGCCAGTGTCTGATCGAGCGCCGTTTGCAACGAGCGCTTGTCGTTCTCAAACAATAGGAGCTTTTCCCGCGTCAACGCCCCTTCGGACTGCAATTCGACAATCCGTTTATCGGCGCTGTTGGCATGATCGACGAGAATCTGGTTGGCCTCGCTCAGGGCCCGGCCATTGGCGGTCTCCTGCGCCAATTGGCTCTCGATATTCGCGATCTCCGCCCGCACAGCCACGATTTCGCTGGTAAGCTCGGTTTTGTCACCCTCGAGGCCGCGCACGGCCTGCTGCGCCAACGTCAATTCGCGGCGCAGCTCTTCGCCCGCGCTTTCCAATTCCGCTGCCCCGTTCTCGAGCGCGCTGAATTCGCTGCGCACGCTCTCGTGGCCGGCGCGAAGCTCCGCCAGCGCATTGCGCAAGCCAACATTGTCGCTCTTCTCGTGTTCCAGCGCCTGCAGCGCCGAGCCGATGGGCTCGACGAGGTTGCGGAAGGCATCTTTGAGATCATCGAGCGCGCCGATCCGACGGTCGGTATCGATCAGCAGGTTGCGCAGCGTCTCGTTCTCCTCGCCGACGCGGGCGCCGATATCCGCCAGGGTCGGCTCGCTGGGCTCTTCGGCGGTGGGTGAGCCGGGCTTGACCGGCGTGGGCACCGCAAACGCCGCTGATGTGGATGCAACGCCTTTACGCGCAAGAAAATGGGTGATCGTACGCATGGCATCCCCACAACCTGACAAAACCTCCTGAGCTTATACAGATCTTTGCAACCCGTCACAATGACAACACCGGCGGCATCGGCAATAGTAACCATATTTTACAGGATCAAAATCAGGATCAAATGCTTAGCGATGGGAGGGCAGAACGCGGGCCGCGACGGGACCGCTCGCAGGGGACCCAATAAGCGTGTCGTTACGCGACGGAAACCGCCCCGACGGCATCGCCGAGGTGCGCGCCGTCATCAGCGAGGGCGCGAGGTCGCGCGGCAGCGTGCGCGCGCTTATCCGCGCGGCAGAACGTGCGCCCATTTGGCACGGATGCGGGCATCGAGTTCCTTGCTCGCGCGCGCCACGATCGGAAAGGTGTCGCGCCGCGACCACGGCCTACAGGCATCGATGACGACGCGCGCGTTGCGCGGATCGTCGCTGCCATAGGCCATGGGGTCGAGCACCGTGCTCCAGCAACCGCGCAGGATTTCGATGCCTTCGCGCGGCTCGAAGCGCGTGCACATCGCCCACACCACCTGATCCATGTCGGCGGGATCGATGTCGTCGTCGACCACGACCACGACCCGGTTGGCATAGGCGCCGGCGTGGCATTGCGAGGCGATCAGCCCGGCTTGCTTGGCGTGACCGGCGTATTGCTGCTTGATCGCCACCGTGAGCCAGAGTCGGCTGCCGCCAGCCGCGTGCGCCCATACACCTTTGACTTCGGGCACGCCGGCGGCTTCGAGCTGGTTCCACACGGCGCCGGAGCGATAAGTGCCGCGGTAGAAGGAGTCGTCGTCGGGTGGCACGGCCGGGATCGCACCGAGCAGGATCGGATCGTGGCGGTGCATGAAGGTCTCGATGCGGATCGCCGGCTCCTTTTTCTTGCCGCCGGCGTAATAGCCGGTCCACTCGCCGAGCGGGCCCTCTTCGATCAAGTCGTTGGGATGCACGAAGCCCTCGAAGGCGATCTCCGCCTGCGCGGGAATGGGGAGGCCGGTGCGCGGCCCCTCGATCACCTCGACCGGCTCGCCGATCAAGCCGCCCGCCACGTCGTATTCATTTTTTCCGTACGGAATCTCCAGGCCCGCCACCATGAACAACGCGGGGTGCATGCCCACGACCACCGCGATCGGACACGGCTCGCCGCGCTCGTGATAGCGGCGCTTGATCAGATCGCCGTGCTTGCCCTTGGAGCACATGACCGTCGCCACGCTTGGGCCATGAGATTGCACGCGATAGGCGCCGTAATTGATCCAGCCGGTGTCGGGATCCTTCATGATCACCATGCAGCCCGTGCCGATATAGTAGCCCCCGTCGTGTTCGTGCCACCGCGGCGTCGGGATGCTCCCAATGTTGACGTCCTTGCCGCTGCTGACATTTTGCATGAGCGGTCCGGACTCGACCGTGACCGGTGCGATGCTGCGCGCCTCTTTCATGTATTTGCGCCAGTAGGAGACGAGCTCGACCGCCGAACCGTCGATCGGCAAACCGAGCGTGAGATTGATGCGCCGCACCGAGGTGAGAATGTTCGCGAGGATGCGGTGGCCGTGGGGATAGCCGGGAATGTCGTCGAACAGCACGGCACGGTTGCCCATCTTGCGCATATAGAGGTCGACGATGCCGCCGATTTCCGCCTCGCGCTCGGCGCCGCTGATGTCCTGCACCTCGCCCGCCGCCCGCAACGAATCGATCCAGGTGCGCAGGTCCTGCTTCGAGGGCTTTGGCGCGTTCTTGGCGGAGCGCTCGGCGGCTTCAACGATAGTTTGCATGGGGCACTCCTCGCTTTCCAGCTCGATGCAGTCTAGCCCGCAGCCCGGCTGAAGGAGAGCAAAATCCGGGCGTTATGGACGGGCGCCACCGCGCTCAAGGCGCGCTACGCCGAGCGTTCAAGATCTGCTTGAGGCGCTGGGGGGTCACCGGCAACTGCGTCACCGCACCCGGCATGCCGATGGCGTCGTCGATGGCGGACGCAATCGCAGCTCCCACCCCGGTGATGCCGCTCTCCCCTGCCCCTTTGATGCCGAGCGGATTGAGCGGGCTGGTGTACTCCTCGTGCAAGATGACCTCGACCTCGGGAGTCTCGCGCACCGTTGGCATGAGGTAATCCGCAAAGGTGGTCGCCAGCGGATCGCCGCGCTCATTATAAGTGAACTCTTCCAGCAGCGCGCCGCCCAACCCTTGGGCGAAGCCGCCGGCGATCTGCCCTTTCACCAGCGCCGGATTGATGGCGCGGCCGATGTCGTAGGCGATGACGTAGTCCTCGACCTCAACGCCGCCGGTCTCGCGGTCGACCTTCGCCACCGCGAAGTGCATGCCGTACGGGTAGACCTGGTGCTGCACGTGGAACCAGCCCTCGGCTGACAAGCCCGGCTCGCGATCGCCCAGCGTGTTCGAGGTCGGCGCAAGGTGATCGGCAAGCTCGCCGAGACTGATCGATGGCCCCGAAGGCTGATCCTTGCGCACCACCTTCCCGTCGATGAGGTCGAGCGCATCCGCCGGCGCTTGCATCAGCTCGGCGGCCGCATCAATCGCCTTCGCGCGCAGCTTCACCGCGCCATTGTGGGTGGCGGAGGCCGTCATGACGGTCGCGCGCGAGGCATGCGCGCCGATCCCGTGGGCGATCCGATCGGTCTGGCCATGGGTCACGCGCACGCGCCGGTAGTCGACGCCCAAAATCTCGGCGCAAACCTGGGCCATCACGGTCTCGAAGCCCTGCCCGAGCGAAGCGCCGCCGGTGATGAGCTCCACCGCGCCCGAACTATCGACCTCGATGCGCACGCCGTCGGCGGGACCCAAGCCGCTCTTCTCGACGAACATCGCAAAGCCGGCGCCGACCGCTTCGCCGGCGGCGCGGCGGCGCGCAAGCTCGGCCTTGCGCTTGTCCCACTCGAGCGCGACCAAAAGCTTGTCGAGCAGCCCGACGTAATCGCCCGAATCGTACTCGATCTCCTCTCCCAAGGCCTCGAGCGGCCGGTGATAGGGCATTTCATCGACCGTGATCGCGTTGCGCCGCCGCACCTCGTTGGCATCGATGTTGAGCCTGGTCGCGATGGCGTCGACCAGCCGCTCGCGCACGAAGGTCGTCTCATAGCGACCGGGAGCGCGGTAAGTGGCCGCCGGCGTCTTGTTGGTGAGACGAAAGTGGCCGACCGCGCGATAGGCCGGCACCCGGTAGGGACCCGGCAGGATACCCGCCGTCATGTGCACGACGCGCGCGGCATGGGTGCGCACATAGGCGCCCTGGTCGTGAAAATAGCGATCATCGATGCCCAGGATGCGGCCCTCGCCGTCGACCGCCGCGCGCAGGCGGTGGAGCTGTTGGCGCGAATGATTGGCCGCGATCAAATGCTCGCGCCGGTCCTCGATCCATTTCACCGGCCGGTTGAGGCGCATGGCGGCGACGCAGACCAGCACATCTTCCGGATAGAGTTCGCCGCGGATGCCGAAGCCTCCGCCCACATGCGACTCGTGCACGTGAATCGACGAAGGCGCGCGCTTGAGCATGCGCGCGAGCAGCTCGCGATTGCGGTGCGGCACCTTGGCGGCGCCGTGCAATTCGAGGATGTCGCGCGCGGCATCGTAGCGACCGATGGCACCGCGCCCTTCGAGCGGCACGCCGGAATGGCGGCCGATCGCCAATTCGAGTTCGACGACGATGGGCGCGGAGCGCAGGACCGCGTCGACGTCGCCATAACCCTGGCGGATGATGCTCACCTCGGTGCTGCGGCCGGCCGAGAACTCTCCCGGCTCGGCGTCGGCGGCGAGCAGGATCGGCAGCTCATCGATCTCGAGGGCGACGAGGTCGGCCGCGTCCTCGGCCACGTAGGGATCGTCGGCAAAGACGGCGGCGACCGGCTCGCCGACGTATCGCACCTTCCCGATCGCCAGCACCGGTTGGCGGTAGGGCTCGAGCGGGGGAATTCGTCCCTCGCGAAAGTCGATCGGCGGCACGTCCGCAATGTCGGCCGCCGTCCAGACCGCGATCAC
>VAZL01000079.1 GCA_005883445.1 Alphaproteobacteria bacterium
TGGTGTAGCTGACCGCGAAGTACTCGGGCCGGCACATCAGGAAACGCGCGGTCGGAGTGTTGTGCATCGTCATTTCAGTCTTCCCCTCAGTGAGCCCGCGTGAGTCGAGATACTTTCTCCCGTTCGTCCCCGCGAAAGCGGGGACCCAGCTCTTGGCCTTGGATTCCCGCCATAAGCGCGTTCACGCGCGTCTTCGACGCGCTATGCGCGGGAATGAACGGAGGTTGCTGCCCGGTCACCAATTTCTCACTCCTTCGCGCGTTCATGCGGCCCGCGTGCGTCGCGTGCCGTCGAGCTCGCGCAGGACCTCCTCGAAGCGATCGAGCGCCCAGTCGAGGTCCGCGCGCGCGATGACGAGCGGCGGCGCCAGGCGCACGACCGTCTGGTGCGTCTCCTTCGACAGCACGCCTTTCGCCAGCAGCCGCTCGCATGCCTCGCGCGCGCCCGCGACGGCGGGATCGATCTCGGCGCCGACCCACAGACCGCGGCCGCGAACGTCTTTGAGCGCCGGGCTCGCGATCGCGCGCAGGCGTTCGAGCATATGGGCGCCGAGCACGCGGCTCTTCTCCACCAGCCCTTCGTCGCGGATCACGTGCAGCGCCTCGAGCCCAACCGCGGCGGCGAGCGGATTGCCGCCGAAGGTCGAGCCGTGCGAGCCCGGCGTGAAGACGTCCATCACCTCGCGGCGGGCGACAAAGGCGGACACCGGCAGCACCCCGCCGCCGAGCGCCTTGCCCAGGATCAGGCCGTCGGGACGGATGCCCTCGTGCTCGAAGGCGAACCAGGCGCCGGTGCGGCCCAAGCCGGACTGCACCTCGTCGAGGATCAGCAGCACGCGGTGCGCGTCGCAGATGCGGCGCAAGGCGGCGAGCCAGCCCGCCGGCGGCACGATGATGCCGGCCTCGCCCTGGATCGGCTCGACCAGCACGGCAGCGGTCTGCGGCGTGATCGCGCGCTCGACCGCGGCGAGGTCGCCGAACGCAACCGCGCGGAAGCCGGGCGTCAACGGCCCGAAGCCATCGCGATAGTCGGGCTCGGTCGAAGCCGAGATCACGGTCGTGGTGCGGCCGTGGAAATTGCCGCTGGCGACGATGATTTCGGCGTGGTCGCGGGCGATGCCCTTGACGCGATAGCCCCAGCGGCGCGCGGCCTTGATCGCAGTCTCGACCGCCTCCGCGCCGGTGTTCATCGGCAGCGCGGCGTCGAGCGAGGTGAGCGTGCACAGCTCCTCGAGAAACGCCCCGAGGCGGTCGTTGTAATAGGCGCGCGAGGGCACGGCGAGACGCTCGGCCTGCGCGGTCAGCGCGGCCAGGATGCGCGGATGGCCGTGGCCGTGGCTCGCCGCCGAATAGGCGCTCATCATGTCGACGTAGCGCCGCCCGGCGGTATCCCAAAGATGCGCGCCTTTCCCGCGCGTCAGCACGACGGGAAGCGGCGCGTAATTATGGGCGCTGTAGCGCCTCTCGAGCTCGATGGCGTTCATGGCACGTCTCCGCACTGCCGCGGACGAATCACCGCTCGCATTGCGAATCACATTTATGTCGTGGCTGCGGCCCGTGCGGCGGAAGTGCAAGCGCGCCGCGGCGGTTTCGGCGGTCGCGGCGGCGCGGCGCGGCCGAAACGGCGGTTTGTTAACCCTTCGCGCTGTCTCAGTTCAGGACTCTCACCCTGACGCGTAGACGGCCGCAAAATAGATGAACACGAGCGCATTGGTGACGATCGCGCCCGCGATCCCGAATCCGAGGACGTACAACATGCGGTGATCCGCAGGGTCGCGGGTGTCGTCTCGAGAAGTTGAAATCGGTACCCGCGCGGCAAAGCCTACGCGCTCGCGCGCGTGCTGCTCTGTCAAATCGAGCTTGGACATGGCGAGGCTCCTGATGTGACCGTTTACCGAAGGAGAGCTCGCGCGGGCGGCGTTTATTCCGATGTTCAACAATCTGCGAAGGCTCGACACGCATTCGTGAGCGGTGAGCGACCGAGTCAGGCGGTCGGTCTTGTAGACAACCACCACGTCGATCTTGCGGGCCTCGCGACAACTTGCCTAATGCCGACCACCGGGTCGCCGCGAACATGGGATCAGTTGAGCACATCGCTGCTGCCTGGTCTTACAATCCGGCTTTGATATCCGCACGTATTGATCGCTCTGCGCGGGCAGATCGACCCAATCCACGCGTTTATAATCGAAACCTTCCTCGAGCGTCGGCTTGACGATCTTGAAATACGGCGAGATGTCGAAATCGCGCGGCGCGTAGAGCGAAGAATGGCGGATCTCCAAAATATCCCGTCGTGCCGCCTCGCTCTCGAGCTGCGTAATCTTCGGTAGAATCGGATAGCGGACGGCCTCGAAAGCTTGCGCGATGAGCGCGGAGCAGATGAGCCGGGTTGGAGTGCCCGAACCAAGCGCGATCATCCGCCGGCGCCAGCGCTGCGGCACTGGCAGCGGAATGAGATAGCGCATGAGATCAATGATATTCCTGAGGTCGTAGTCGAACCCGATACGCTCGATGGCATAGCTGCAGACGGTCCTGCAGTCCTCCAGGCTCAGTCCGATCGGCCGGCAGATGCGCGTGTGGTACGGGTAATATTTCGAAAGCGGCGCCGATACGACCCCTTGCCCGATCTCGGCCTCGATCAGCACGTGTGGCTCACCTTCTTGGGTGTTGGCGCCCTCGACCGGGCCGACATAGAGCGCAGCGTGCGACCAAGTCGATTGCGTCAGATATTTGATGACGCGAGAAATGTGGCTATTGCCCTCGACCAAGAGAACGTCGCCCGGCTCGAGCGATTTACGTAATGCCACCGGATCGCTGAAGGTGAAAGGTTCGTAGCCTTGCACCGGCCTTTCCAGATAGCGGGCGATTACACGTCCTATAACGTCGAGCACCTGTGCCACGGCACGCATCCCGCATTTGGCGCCGCATGAGTCGGCTCGTCATAACCCGAGTAGAAGACTCGTTAGACTCCATTTCATTCATGGAGTTCACGGCAAGGTGTTCGACTGGCCGGAAATGTCAGAGTCAGCTTTGACAGGCCGTGGCGACCCTTCACATCAAAGCGACCGCATTACATTGGTCCTCATTGGCGGGAATAAAAAGCCGAATGAGCTGATCCCCTTAGCGAAGGCGCTCCACATCGAGAATTGATAACCAGTCGATCCTCGTGAACCTGTGCAAGATGGCTGGGAAACTCATGCGCTCTCCTGGCCCGGTCGGAAAAAAGGGAGTTGAAGGCAGCGCGCTTGCCAAAGCGCCGAATGCAGAGCGCGAGGCGGAGATCTCGGTCGAACCACCGGAGAACGTGACGAGGGGTTGGGACTTGGGGCTGTTGCGGAACAAAGTCCGTCCCGTCAGCGCCCTCGTCCTGCTCGCCTTCGTGCTGTGCCATCTAACGGCGCACAGCTTCTTGCTCGTTTCCTTCGAGCGGGCAGGGGCAGCCCTCGACATCCTCATGTATCCATGGCGGAGCGTAATCGGAACTGCCGTTCTGGCGTCGGCGCTGCTTGCCCATTATTCGAACGCGCTGTGGTCGATTTACGTGCGGCGTCATCTACGGCTTTCGCGCTGGGAATGGTGGCAGCTGAGCCTTGGCCTCTGCATCCCGCTGCTGCTGATGTTCCATGTGATCGGCACGCGCGTCGCCGAGGGTCTGTTGGGCGTCACGAGCCACTACAGCTCGGTTCTGCTTGTGCAATGGCAGCTATCGCCATGGCTCGGCGTGTTACAGGTGGCGGCGGTGCTGACGGTGTGGATCCACGCCTGCATCGGCGTCCATTTCTGGCTGCGCACCAAGACGTGGTATGCCCGCTGGCGGCCGCTGTTTGTCGGCGTCGGCCTGCTGCTGCCAACCTTGGCGCTCTCGGGCTATGTCACCGCGGGCAATCAGGTTCTGCGCGCCGCGGAGAATCCAAACTATGCGAAATCATCGCTTCAAGCCTCCAACCTCACGGACCAAAAGCGCACAGAGATCGGTCGGATCGCGCGTGTGGGCTCGGCCATCTACCTGGCTCTGACATTGTTGCCCTTTGCCGGCCGCGGCGTGCGCGCCTGGGTTTATCGCCACCGCCGGCGTCCTCTGTTGACTCATTCGAACGGCCAAACCGTACCGATGCTACCGGGAGCGACGGTACTCGAGACGTTGCGCGAGAACGGCATTCCCCATGCGTCAGTCTGTGGGGGACGAGCGCGCTGCACGACGTGCCGGATCCTGGTGACAAAGGGGCTGCGCAATCTGCCCGAACCGTCGGGATCGGAGGCGAAAGCATTGGCTCGTATCGGAGCGATGCACGGCATGCGGCTGGCCTGTCAGATTTGTCCGACCGCGGACATCTCGGTCATGCCCCTCCTGGCTGCCGATGCCAGAGCAGCCGACGGTATGGTCCGCGCAGGGCTCGAGGGGAGCGAGCAGTTGATCACGGTGATGTTCGTCGATCTGCGCGGTGCCACGATCCTGGGCGAGGCCAAGCTTCCCTACGACCTCCTATACATTCTCAATCAGTTCTTCGACGAGATGATCAAAGCGCTCACTGCCACCAACGGTCATTATTCGCAATTCACCGGCGATGGGCTGATGGCGCTTTACGGTCTCAACGCCAAGGACCCCGCGATCGGCGCCGCCGACGCCTTGCGTGGAGCGCGCGAGATGCTAGCGCGCGTCGCCCAGCTCAACAGCCGAATGCGAGGGGACTTGCCGCAGCCGATTCGGATCGGAATCGGCATCCAT
>VAZL01000972.1 GCA_005883445.1 Alphaproteobacteria bacterium
GACCAGGACTCGATCTGCCAATCGTCGCGTTCCGACATGCTCACGTAGTTCATGATCTCGCCGCGACGCACCGGATAGTTCAGCACGTTGCCGTGCGGGCCGAGCCAATTCGTTCCGACCATGCGTGCAAGCCGGCGCGGCAGCTTCTCCATGGGGATCAAGCCGCGCCAGGCGATACAGCCGGTGAATACCGGCTTGCTCGGCCCGAACAGGCAGACGCGGACCCTGGAATGGATGCCATCGGCGCCGATCATGTAGGACGCGCTTGCGGTACTGCCGTCCTCGAACGTTGCTTCGGCGTGTCCCGCATGGGAGGCGACCGAGACGC
The DNA here is from genome assembly GCA_005883445.1 of Alphaproteobacteria bacterium. Classification (GTDB taxonomy): domain Bacteria; phylum Pseudomonadota; class Alphaproteobacteria; order Rhizobiales; family Xanthobacteraceae; genus VAZQ01. Next base: position 329 of record VAZL01000972.1, read on the forward strand.
ATCGCTTGTTCAGCGTGATGGCGTCGCGCTTGAGCGCGCGAACCGCGTCGGCCAGGAGGCCATGCAGATCGGCGCGGTGCAGCATGAGATGCGGCGTGCCGAACCGCTCCATGCTTTTGTCGCCGAGATCGAACCAGTTCCAGGTTTCTCCGGTGCTCCAGTGCCGCAGCTCGCGGCGCTCCGGCCGAACCTGAACTTGAGCGAGGGCCGCTTCCAGGCCGAGCGCAAACAGGACGCGCGTGCCGTTGGAACTGATCTGGATGCCGGCGCCGACTTCCTTGAGCTGATTCGATTGTTCGTAAACATCGACATCGATGCCGCGCTTGAGCAAGGCAAGTGCCGCAGTCAGTCCGCCGATGCCGGCGCCGACGACAACGATATTTTTCGACGCGCTCATGGCGACTTCGCACCTAGCATAGTGGGCCGGTCGAACCGCTCGCACCCATGGACGCATGGCGGCACGCGACAACCCAATGTCTCGTCACGCCGCTCTTCCGCTCCGCGGCGCGGCCGCCCGCCCCGGAGCCCTCGACAGCGCTGCTTCGGTCTCGGCGATAAGTCGGCGCATGATGTCGCCGACTGAGAGGACTTCATCGATGCCTCCCGCGGTCTGGCCTGCCGTGAGCAGACACGCGTGTGGACGGCCTGCCTGTGTCGTGGAGACGATCTGATCCCGCAGGCGATCGCGATCGCGCCGCGCCGCCTCGCGCTTGGCACTCCACTCATCGATGAAAGTCGTGTGGAGAGAGCGCAGGACCGTATGGAAGCCGACCGTACCCGGAAGTGGGCTGATGTCGTTGAGAACGTCGACCTTGATCGCATCCTCCGACTTGGCTGCGGTTATCGCTTGTTTCCACTCATCGGGGGCGGGTGCTTCCGTCGAGGCGATGAACCGCGTGCCGAGATTGACCCCGACCGCGCCCAACATCAACGCGGCGGCAATGCCGCGCCCGTCAAAGATGCCCCCGGCGGCGACGACAGGGATGGGAGACACCATGATGACGTCGACGCCTCGCTCGGCCGCTTGCACCGCTTGCGCCACCGTCGTGACCTGCAGCATCACGAGCGACCCGACATCGTGGGCCTGCCGCACCAGATCCCCCGGATCGCCGAGCGCGAAGGAGACCACGGCCGGGCGTGCCTCGAGCGTGTAGCGAAACGCCTCGGCGTCCAATGTTTGCGGAATGTGGTTGATCGCAAAAGGCCGGCTTGTCAGCTTCCTCACCATGTCGATGTCGCGCTTGATGGCGGCGGTGGTTCGGAACAGCGACCCCACGCCCCCCAGGCCGCCTTCGTTCGACACCGCGGCCGCGAGCTCCGCCGACGTGCACGTGCCCATGGGCGCCAAGATAATCGGCACCTCGATGCCGAACAGCTCGCAGAGAGGCGTCTTCAGCATTTGCCGTCTCCAAGCAGCAACGAGCGGTGAGGGCGGCGTACCCATCCCTCACATTCGAGCCCGAAATACGCGTCACCGGCGAGAGGCGGCGGCGATGCGCATTCAGCTCCGTGTGCGATGGCGGATCATAAAGGTGTCGTAGCTGTATTCGGCGACCTGCCACCAGAGATATTCGTCGTTGCGAAACGCTACGATCGAGTCCCAGACCTTCTTGTAATCCTCGTTGACCGCCGACGTCTCGGCGTTGACCTCGTTCGAGGCCTTCAAACAGGCGTCCATGATCGAGGGCGAATACACACGCAATTGCGTGCCGGCGGCGACCAGCCGTTTCAAGGCCTGAGGATTGCGGGCGTCGTATCTCGCCTGCATTTCAACGTTGGCATAGCCCTTGATCAGGAGGTGCAGCGTGGTGCCTCCCTCCCACCAGCCGGGGTAATAGTAGAACTTCACAACCTTATAGAAGCCGAGCTTCTCGTCGTCGTAAGGCCCGACCCATTCGGCGGCGTCGATCGTGCCCCGCTCGAGCGCCGGATAGATGTCGCCGCCGGCGATCTGCTGCGGGACCACGCCGAGCTTCTGCAGCGTCCGGCTGGCCCAGCCACCCATGCGAAACCTGAGGCCTTTGAGGTCTTCCGGCTCCTTGAGCTCCTTATGGGCCCAGCCGCCCATCTGGCAGCCGGTATTGCCGGCAGACAGGCATTTCAC
>VAZL01000080.1 GCA_005883445.1 Alphaproteobacteria bacterium
CAGCGCCCGATCCGAAAGTCGGATGCCACTGCTTCAGCCGCTGGCGTGGCCGTCGCCTCGCGCCCTGTCGCACGCGCTGTGGCATGGCCGTTCGGTGCGCGCCCAACTCCTCATCGTTTTCATTGTGATCGATCTGATCGCGGGGCTGGTGGCGGGCGCCGTGACCATCCTCCAGGCGCGCGCATCGACGCGGGTCGAGGTCGCCGCGTCGATGGAGCTCGCCGAATTGCTCGTGCGCGAGGCGGTCGCCCTCATGCAGCAAGAGGTGCCGGCGGAAAAATTCCTCGCCGACCTCAACTCGCAATTGCGGCTCGTGCGCCACGTGCGGATCGTGGTGAAGGAGGCCGGCGGCTCTCCCCTGTGGCCACATCCGCCGGCTGCAGCAGCCAGACGGGATGATCGTGTGCCGGCGTGGTTCGCGGCGCTGATCGCCGCCCCGATCGCAAGCCGCGACGTGCCGGTCGTCGTCAACGGGGCGCGCGTCGGCTCGGTCGAGATCGTAGCCGAGCCGCACGACGAGGTCGGTCCGAACTTGTTCGGGCTCAAGGCGCATGCGACCTCGATCGCGGCTGCGGCCGCGAAGCTCGAGCACCAAGCCGCGCGCAAAATGATCGAGCGGGTGCACGACATGCTCGCGATCATCGAGCAGCTGCAGAGCATCAATCGCAGCATGCTCAATCGCCTGCGTCCGATGGCGCTCGGCCACGTTCCGTTGCGGGATATTCTCTGCGAGCTGGTGCGCGATCGCGCGCGGCAGCATCCGCAGATCGAATTCTCTGTTTGCGCGGACAACCTCATGCGCAGCTATGGCGACTCGATCGACCTCACGATTTACCGCTGCGTTCAGGAAAGCCTGACCAACATCATTCGGCACGCGCAGGCTCGGCATGTGACCATCGAGCTGGGCGAAGCCGCAAGCGACGTCAACGGCGGACCACAGCTTGCGCTCACGGTCCGCGACGACGGCTGTGGAGTCGACCCCAGGGCGGCACCGGGCTTCGGCCTGCGCGGCATGCAGGAACGCGCGCAAGCCCTCGGCGGCAGCTGTAAGGTGGATAGTGCGCTCGGGGACGGCACCTCGATCCGCATCATGATCCCGCTTCGCGAGCGAAGATCATGACCAGCGTTCTAATCATCGACGATCATCCAATCGTGCTGCAGGGATGTCGCCGGATGCTGGCGGACGCGGGCGTGGAGACCGTGCCCGAAGCTTGCGACGCGGCCGCCGGCTATCGCCTCTACCGCCGCCATCATCCCGACGTGGTGATCGTCGACCTCGCCATGCAGGGGAGCGGACTCGGGGGCCTCGACGTGATCCGGCGCATACGGTCGCACGATCCGCGCTCGCGCATTCTCGTGTTCACCATGCACAGCGATCCGATCATCGCCGCGCGCGCGCTCGAGGCCGGCGCAACCGGCTACGTGCTCAAGGACACGTCCTCGGACGAGCTGATGAAGGCGTTCGATCAGGTGCGCTCCGGCGCCCCTTATCTCAGCAATGATCTTGCCATGCAGGTCGCTTTGGTACGCACGGGCGTGCGGACAAATCCGCTCGCAGACCTCACCCCGCGCGAATTGCAGACGTTATCCTTGTTGGCGCAAGGCAAGCCCTATGGCCGCATCGCCGACGAGCTCAATGTCAGCTACAAGACTGTGGTCAACGCTTGCTCCCAGCTCAAGCAGAAGCTCAACGCCAAGAACCTGCCCGAGTTGATCCGCGTGGCGGTGCAGCTTCTCTCGGCCGAGTGATAAGCATGCCGGTGCATAGGCACGAAGCGCCAATGTCATTTCCAACGTCCGTGCGGCTGAACCGCACCGACGAGCGCCGCCTTACTTCAGGAGCCGCGCGAGGGAACTGCCTGCGGCGGTCTTGAGCTCCTTGGCGTCGATCGTGCCGTCATTGTCGGGATTGGCAGCGTTGAAGCGTTTCTCCACGAGCGCGAGAAATTCATTCTTGTCCAGAGTTCCGTCGTTGTCGGGGTCGGCCGCCGCGAAATCCTTGGCGTTGAGCCGGCCGCGCAATTCGCGCTTGTCGAGGGTGCCGTCGTGATCGCGGTCAAGCTTGTCGAACAGCTTGGAAGCCGCGCTCTTCGCTTCGGCGAGATCGACCGTGCCATCATGATCCGGATCGAGCGTTTTCAGCAGGCTCTGCGACCATGCTGGCGCGGTCGCGATCAGCGTGATGGCAAGAGTAGTCAATATGTTCTTTCGGATGCTCATGTTCGCGTTCTCCGATTCGATGGAGATCACATAGTACTCTCCCCATAGGCGGGATGCGCGGCCAGTTCCGACGCCGAAGCTCGAGGAGCCTTCTTCAGTTCTGAGACCGCCTCGCCGGTGATGTCCCCTGGCAGGCGGCCTGACGTCCGGGGGGAGGGGCGCTCGTAGCCTGTGTCCCCGCGGCCACATTGCCAAATGTTCCCGATGCGAATTGGCAAAACGTCATGAGACCTGGAGCTGGCGGATGTTCCAGAATCTGAGGGAATTCGCCGGTCGGTGCCATGCGTGGGGCGGGGGGATACGGTCGAGATGCGTCGCGGCTTGCGGCCGCGAAATGCCGCTTGTTGCGCGCCGCCGCGCTTGGCGCGCTGGCATCGTCTGGCGCCTTGACAGGAGTGGATGCGGCCCGGGGGCAGGTCGCGGCGACGCTGCCGGAGGTGACGGTCGCTGCCCCACGCCCGGCGCCAGTCCGGCGGGCGGCCCCTACTGCCAAGCCCGCGCGCGCGGCTCGACCCGCGCGCGTCGCGGCGCCCGCCCCTTCGCCCGCGTCGGCGCCGACGCCCGCGTCCCAAATTCCCGCGTTCCAGGTTGTCGCCACTACGCCGGTGACCGGCCTCGGGTTCGACCGCGACAAGGTCCCGGCCATGGTGCAGACGCTTCCCGCCGAGGACTTCTCGCGCGTGTACTCGCCCAACGTGGTCGAGACATTCGCGCAGCGCATTCCCGGCGTCACCACCAACGACGTTCAGGGCAACGAATTCGCCACAGATCTGCGCTATCGCGGCTTCGCGGCTTCGCCGGTGCAGGGCACGCCGCAGGGGCTCGCCGTCTACATGCAAGGCATCCGCGTCAATGAAGCCTTCGGCGACACCGTCAACTGGGACTTGATTCCGAAGGTCGCGATCGGCCGCTCGGATATCTGGACCAACAATCCGACCTTCGGCCTCAACGCCCTTGGTGGCGCGATCAGCTTCCAGATGAAGGACGGCTTCACCTACAACGGCACCGAGTTCGATGCCTCAGGCGGCTCCTACGGTCGGGTCGGCGGCTCCCTGCAATACGGGGTGCGCAACGGGGAATGGGGGCTCTATCTCGCGGCGGAAGGCCTCAAGGACGACGGCTGGCGCCTCCAGTCGCCATCGCGGCTGTCGCGGTTCTATGGCGATCTAGGTTGGAAGGGCACCGATGCCGAGATTCATCTCGTCACGTCCGCCGCAGACAATTTCTTCGGCGTGATCGGACCGACGCCGGTCGAACTGCTCGCCAACGACTATCGCGCGATCTACACCTGGCCGCAGACCACCAAAAATCAGGCGGAGCTGATCGCGCTCAACGGCCGCTACTCCGCGACCGACCATTGGACGGTCCAGAGCAACCTCTATTACCGCCGGTTCGACCAGCAACATGTCGACGGCAACGCGGCCGAGGTCGAGCGCTGCAGCGGCAATCAGGCCAATCCGCTGTTCAACACGCTGTGCCTCCAGAACGATGGGTTTCCAGCAAGCTTTCCGCAGGCGGGTTTCCAAATTTTCAATCAGAACAACCAGCCGATCCGTTGCCCGCCGGGGAGCGGGAACACCTGCGCCACCACGCCGTGGGGAACGGTCGACCGCACCTTCACCAAGGCGCTGACGACCGGCGCCTCGTTGCAGGGCCTCAACGACGACAAGGTGCTCGGTCACGACAACTACTTCGTCATCGGCGCTAGCGTCGATCGCAGCAAGATCGGATTCCTGGGCAACAGCGAGCTCGGTTTCATCTACCCTGATCTCTTCGTCGGTCCCAACGCCGCGATCCCGGGAACCGGACAGATCATCCACACCGCCGCCAATATCGGCTTCAGCCCGGTCAGCCTCGCGGCGTGGCAAACCTATTACGGCGCCTATTTCAACGAGACGTTCGATTTGACCAACCGTCTGTCGCTGACAGCAGGAGGCCGTTACAACCTCGCCGCAATCGACATGGCCGATTTGTTCGGCACCAGCCCCGATCTCAGCGCCAGTTACACCTACGCCCGT
>VAZL01000081.1 GCA_005883445.1 Alphaproteobacteria bacterium
CGGCAAGGCAGCCTGCACGAGCGTGAGCGCGGCGCCGAGATGCAATTGCGTGAGCGCTTGCAAGTCATCCTGGGCGACATCGGACAACAGCGCCGGCCGGATTATTCCGGCGTTGTGCACGATATGCGAAATGGGAAATCGGTCGGCAATGTCGGCGGCGGCGCGCTCGGCCGCGGAGCGATCCATGAGATCGACCTCTACCGCATGCAGCCTCGCATGCGATTGAGCGGGTTTGCGCCGGGCGAGCGAGATGACCTCGTAGCCAGCCTCCAGCATCTGCCGGCAAATTTCCGCGCCGATGCCCGTCGATCCGCCCGTGACCACGGCAAAATCGTTTGCCGTCACGCATTCCCTCCCGCGACCAGCGCCAGAACGCGCAACGGACTGCCCGACCCCTGCTTGATCTTCAGCGGCGCCGCGATGATGACCGCGCCCTTGGGCGGCAGCAGATCCAAATTCGTAAGGCACTGCAGCCCAAACCGGCCTTTGCCATGCATGTAGAAATGGGCGGGATAGGGCGGATTGAAGTGCTGTCCCTGACCGAAATCAGTACCGATCGTCTCGGTGCCGAATCCGTGCACATCGCGCTGTTCGACGAACCACTTCACGACAGCGGGCTCCGGCCCCGGAGTGTGAGCGCCATCGTCGCGCAGTCCGGCATAATCCGTATAGGGTTGCTTCGACCAGTCCGTGTGCAGCAAGACCCAACTTCGCGGCTCGATCTTGCCGTGGCGCGCCTCCCATTGCTCGACAAAGGGGATGGTCAACGCGAAATCAGGATCGGCCGCGCACTCCTTGGAGCAATCGATCACGGCAGCCGGCGCGATGAACTGCGCGACGTCGATCGTATCGACTGCGTTATTCGGCAAATCCTTGCCGGAAATCCAGTGGATCGGCGCATCGAAGTGCGTCCCAGTGTGCTCGCCGAGACTAATGTTGTTCCAGTACCAAGCCGGTCCGCGCTCGTCGTACCGCGACACCTCTTCCATTCGGAACGGCGCGCATTGTCCCAACTCGGGCGGCAGCACGATGGTCGGGAATTCCTGCGACAGGGTCTGCGTCAGGTCGATGACCCGGATGTCGCCGTTGGCCACCGCGCGCGCGAACGCCATGAGATCGACTGTCATGAGGACACCCGTCAGTTTGCCATTTCGCGCTCGAGCGCCTTTGGGTTGACGGCAAGGCGTTGCCGGATGTCCTCGGCGACGTCGCCCACAAACACGTCCTCGAGCCCGCGCTGGAGCGCGCGAACTACGGCATCGGCGAGCGCCGCCGGCGTCACCTTCGGCGGCGGCACGGTTTGGAACCAATCGATGTCGAGCGGACCGAAGAACACAGTCACCACCTTGACCCCGCCTGGGCGCAGTTCCGCGCGCATGCATTGCGCCGCCGAGAGACATGCCGCCTCGGTGGCGCAATAGCCCCCATACGCGGGCCAGTTCATCAACGCATGCACAGACAGCAGATTGACGAAGGCCGCGGCCGAATTGACTCCGTCCGCGCCGCGAAAACGAAGGATTGGGCCGAAGGCCTGTGCGAGCCGCAGCAGGCCGAGATAGCGAACATCGATCTCCTCGCGCGCGATCGTCAGACCATGACGATCCACGACGCCGCCGGCGCGAATATGTTCCGCCGTGTTGACCACGATGTCGATGCGGGCGCCGTTCTGTTCGGCCAGTTCGGTCACCGATTCGGTGTCGGTCACGTCGAGCGGCACGATTTCGACGCGTTCGATTTTGCGGAGGCCGGCCATCCCGGCAAACGGTTTCCACGGATCCGCAAGTCCGACAAAAACGATCGCCGCTCCGGCATCGGAAAACGCTTTGGCCATCGCCTGCCCAACGCCCGTACGGCCATCCGTGATCAGGACGCGGCGGAACTTCGGATCGCATGTCATTTCACGCAAATGCGGATCATCAGCCATGTTCTCGGTGTCCTTTTCCGGCAGCGCGATCGCCACCGCCGAGCCGCTTTTGTCGAGCTTGAGCTCGAGCCGCACGCGCCCGCCCTCCACCGCATCGCCGTGAAGATGCGCAACGACGACCGGGCCGACATCGAGTTTCACGGTCCCCACCCGCCAAGGCGTGCGCTCGCGAAAATAGGGATCGGTCGTCGTCCGCACGGCCGTTTCGGCGATGAGCGTGCCGCCGCGAGCCACCTCGCGGAATGGAATGCGCGCCGACAAGCATGACGGACAAGCGTCGCGTGGGGGGTAAATGACGGTGTCGCAGTCCAGACAAATCTGCAATGCGAAGCGCCCCTCGGCCGCCGCGGCGGTGAGCCCATGCGCGGTGCGGCTGCGCACGCCTTGCGGGCGCAGCGGCAGCCGTGTCCGCTTGAGCGGATTCTTGCGTCTTGGGCGAACAAGCGGCTCGGTCACGCGGCTCTCGCAAGAACGGCAGCGCAGGATGACAGGCCCCGATCGTAATTGATCATGCCGAATCCGGAAACTAGGCAGGCATTGGCATTGGGCACCTGCGAACCAAGCGGCTGCGAGGTGAGCTGACGCATGGCCTCGACCAGCCCGAGAAAGCCCCCGGCCGCGCCCGCCTGTCCGACCGAGAGCTGGCCACCCGACGTGTTGTGCGGGAACGTGCCGTCGTTGGTCAGCGTATGGGAGCGCACGAAGTCCGGTCCCGCGCCCTTGGCGCAGAAGCCGAGGTCTTCAAACTGCATCATCGATATGACCGGATAATCGTCGTAAGTCTGGACGAAATCGACATCCTTCGGCGTGAGGGCGGCCATCGACCACAGTTCGCCGATATCGAGCTCCCAGCCGCCGCGTATCTGCATTGGATCGTTGGGAAAGGCGTTGTGCCGCTCGATTGTCGACAGGATGCGGATGCTCGGCAGATTGAGCGACTTGGCGACGTCTTCGCGGCACACGAGGAAGGCCTCGGCGCCCGCGCATGGCATCACGCAGTCGAAGAGATGTATCGGATCGGCAATCGGTCGCGCCGACATGTATTCATCCAGCGTCAGCTTCTTCTTCATCATCGCGTGCGGAATCGACATGGCATTGTCGCGCTGCGCGATGCATATCTTGGCAAAATCTTCCCGCTTGGCGCCGTAGCTGTTCATGTAGTGCTTCGTGATCAGGGCAAACGATGCATTGGCACCGCCGGATCCGTAGGGATAAACCGCGTCCTGCGCAAAACGCGAAAAGGTTGACAGCGTCTTGCGGAACGAATCGACATGGTTGGTATCGCCGGCGACGCAAGCCACGATATCCGCATCCCCAGCCTGCACCGCTCGCGCCGCTCGGCGCAACGCCACGATGCCGCTCGCGCCACCGAAAGGAATATGATCGAGCCATCGTGGCGAGAGCCCGAAATGCTGCGTGAGCCCCACTGCGGTATCCGGCCCCACGGTAAAACTCGATACCGCAAATCCATCGATATCCTTCAGCCGCAATCCCGCACGCTTGATGAGCTCATGCAGTGCGCGGCCTAGCCACCATTGCGCGCTGTTCGTGGAATATCGCCGATAAGGAATCGTGACCGGGAGGCAGGCAACCGCGCCCTCATAGGACTTTCGCTGCATCGTCCCGGTCACATGAAAAGCTGGATGTTTCCGAAAGCCGCGTCGCAATTGACGAGATCGACGCGCTTGAGTCTGATCCTCAGCTTCCCGTCAACGACGGCCAATGTGTGGGTCGCCCAGGCGGCGTAAAGTTGTTGATCGTCGTACCTGGTTTCCACGTAGTGCATCGGAGTCCAGGTCACGAATTCGTTGTTGGCTTCATCTCGCTTGTCGATCTGCGGCGTCTGCAAGACGTGATGACACCGGCTCTTGGGCTTCTGCGAATACGTCCGTTTGCCCTTGAGCCGCTCGATCCGGATGGTCAGCAGCAGCTTGTCCTCGTACATCAGCGAGGTCGTCAGCTTTGGATCGGTCTGGCCCCACTCCAGCGGCATCCAATAGATGCCGTCGTCGGTGAACAAGTCGAGCCATTCGTCCAGCCGATGCTGGTCGATCAGCCGCGCCTCGTGGATGACAAAATCGATAAGTTGCTGATTGGTAGGTGCCTCCATGGAAGCCCCCATCACATCGACAACGTCATGAATTTCGACCATGCGCGAAACTGGTTGCGCATTTGCCATTCGGTGGTGCCGTTCGTCACCGCCGTCACGTCATCCCGCTCCGACGAATCGTAGAGTCGCTGCACGTTGACCCATTGATTGACGTCGACGCGTAGCCCTTCCTGCGCACGCTCGTACATTTCGAGATCGTCGTGACCGACGACCGACGTCGGCGCGTTGATCAGCCGGTTGTACATCAGTGTTCGCTCGAGCAGCATGTCCGGCGCATCGACGAGCCGGAATGTCCAGGATTCAACCAACGTCTTGTCGGCGGCGATCGGCTTGAATAGCCGCAGGAGCTGAATCGGACCCTTGACCATCAGGTTCGGGAAATAAATCGTGTTGTGGCGGTTCTCGTCCAGGATGGCCTTCGCACGTTCTTCTCCATAGGCCGCCGCC
>VAZL01000082.1 GCA_005883445.1 Alphaproteobacteria bacterium
GAAGGCCGATGCCGATCCCGAGCACCACCGCAAACGCGAAGCCGATCGCGAGCACGACCAGGCTCGGCCACAGATACGTCCACAGCTCGCCGCTGAGTACCATGTGATAAGCCGCCACTGCGACCTTGGTCGGCGAGGTAAAGAGCACCGGATCGACGTTCCAGGCTGCGACCTCCCACAGTGTAAGCGCGATCGCGAGCGACACCACGCGGATCGCAAGGTTGATCAATCGGCGGCGATGCCTGCGCGCGGCCGCGACTCGTTCGGCGCGCGCTTGATCGCCGGAGAGATCGACCGGCTGGGCGGCATCGCTCAACTCGCCGCGGACTCCTTCGACGGTGGTCACGCAACCTCTCTCGGGGCTCGCTGATGGCGCGGCTTCGCGGTATGAAGCTGGCGCCAGATGTGCAGGCGAATTTCGGCGAAGTGCGGGTCGGACCGCACCGCGTCGGCCTTGCGCGGCCAGCCGAACGGCATATCAAGTACCTCCTTGATGCGGCCCGGCCGCGCGCTCATCACCGCGATGCGATCGCCTAGCAGGATCGCCTCGTCGATCGAATGAGTGATGAACACCATGGTCTTGCGCTCCTGCGGCCGCTCCATGAGCGCAAGGAGCTCCTCCTGCAGGATTTCGCGCGTCTGCGCGTCGAGCGCCGCGAACGGCTCGTCCATCAAGAGAATCGACGGGTTCATGACCAGCGCGCGCACGAGACCCACGCGCTGCTGCATTCCGCCCGAGAGCTGGTAGGGATAATGGCCCTCGAAGCCGGTGAGTCCGACCAGGTCGAGATAATTCATGACCCGCGCTTTGATTTCGGCGCGCGGCACGCCCGCCATCGCCAGCCCGAATGCCGCGTTGTCGAAGACGGTCTTCCACGGCAGTAGGCCGAAATGCTGAAAGACCATGGCAACCCCGTCGGGCGGGCGTGCACCGACCGCTTTGCCGTGGACGAGAAGCCTGCCGCTGCTGAGATCGGTGAGGCCCGCGATGCAGCGCAGAAGCGTGGTCTTGCCGCAGCCCGAGGGCCCCACGACGCACATGATCTCGTTGCGCTTGACCGCAAGCGACAGTTGATGGAAGGCGACGACGGCGCCATCGAGAAAGAGCTTGCTGGCACCATCGGCGACAATGGCTGGATCAAGGATTGCTTCCCCGGCAACCATGCGTTTCCTCGTTCACGGCGGCGTTCCACATCGCCCAGCGGCCGCCGCATCAAGTCTCGGGAAAAAATCTGCCGAGCGCAATGCAAGGCTCCCCACGGCCGCGCCCGGATGTGCGGGCCGTGAGCGCTGGTCTTTATGGCTGGGCGGCGAGCTGCCGGAGCACCGGGCTCCACTGTTGTTGCTGATCGCGAATGAAGGCGGTGACTTCGGCGGGGGACATCGGAAGCGGATAGCTGCCGCGGCCGGCGAGCTGTGCCTTGAGCGTGGGGTCGCTGACCACTTTGCGCAGGTCCTCGCTCGCCTTGCGCACGATCGCTTCGGGCGTGCCGACAGGCGCCACCAGCCCTTGCCAGCCCATTGCCTTGAAGCCGGGCACGGTTTCCGCGACCGTCGGAACATCGGGAAAGTCGGGTAGACGCTCGGCCGATGCCACCGCCAGCGGCTTGAGATTGCCTCCCCGAATCGCTCCCGCGAGGCCTTGATAGCCCTCGATGATCAACGGTATGCGACCGCCCATGATGTCGTTGAGCGAGTGGCTGGGACCACCGGAATAAGGAACCAGCAGCAATTTGATGCCGGTTCGCAGTTGCAACAATTCGCCGGTCAGGTGAGTGAGCCGCCCGACGCCGGTCACCGCATAGGAGATCTCGCCGGGGCGTTGTTTTGCGAGCGCAATCAACTCCGGCAAGGTCGTGACACCGAGGGAGGGCGCCGCCGCGATGAACATCGGCTGCTCCGTCACCGAGCCGATCGGGGCGAAATCGCGCGGCAGCTCGAACGCGGTATTGGCCGCCTTGCCCGGCGCCGGCAGGAACACCGACAACGCCGGCATATAAAGCGTGTAGCCATCGGGCGCGGCCTCGGCCGCGACGCGCGCGGATATGGTGCCGCCGGCACCGGGTTGATTGACAGGCAAGACCTGTTGACCCCAAATCTGGCCGAGCCGATCAGCCACCATACGCAAAGTGACGTCGACGGCGCTGCCGGGTGCCGAATCCGAGATGATCTTCACTGGCCGCGCCGGGTAGTCCTCGGCTTGCGCCGTTGCCGTGAGATTGGCTGCGAGCGCCAGCAGCCAGAGCGAGACGGGTTTGAGCCAGGGCCGATGCATTTTCATTCCCCTTCGAGACGTGGCCGCCGATGACGGCCCAGTGAACTGGAGGCGATCCTGCAGACCGATGTAACGTGAGACCGAAAAAGCCAGGTCTCTGAGGATATGGCTGCCGCGGGCAGCGCGGCCCCTTCCATGTCGGAGACTTTTCGGCACGCCTCGTTTCGAGGGCGGCTGTCGGCACGGTATCTGAGCAATTCTAACATGCGAATGAGACGAGAGGACACAGGTTCAGCGTGAGCGCCGCAACCCGACAAGACTACGACTTCATGCCAGGGCCTCAAGACTGGCCCCGGCGAGGCGTGCACGAATGATGCGACCTCCTCCCTTCCGCGCCGAACATATCGGCAGCCTGATGCGTCCGGGCGAACTCCTGCGCGCACGCGAGCGGCACGCGGCCGGCAAACTCGATCGCGAGGCGCTGAGGGAAATCGAAAACGAGGCCATCGCCCGCGTGGTCAAGCTGCAGGAAGGCGTCGGTCTGCAAGTGGTCACCGACGGCGAGTTCCGGCGTGGCACCTATTCCGATGCATTCACCAGCGCCGGCATTTCCGGCGTGAAGATCGAAATGACCGAGGGCCGCGGCTGGACCAGCTCGCAAACCCATGGCCACCGGATGGCGAAGCGCATTCCGACGGTTGTGAGCCGCATCGCCTGGAAAGGACCACAGAACGCCGACGATTTTCGCTTTCTCACGTCGCTGACCACGCGCACGCCCAAGATCACGCTCCCGGGCCCTTGCTACATTCACTATCGTGCGGGGCGCGCCAATATCAGCCGCGACGTCTATCCCGACCTCGAGGCCTTCTGGTCCGACCTGGTCGAGGCCTACACCCAAGAAATGCGCTCGCTCGCGGATGCCGGTTGCCGCTACCTGCAGATCGACGAAACGTCGCTGGTGAAGCTCGGCGATCCGCGTGTGCGTCAATTGCTCACCGAGCGCGGCGACGACTGGCGCGATCTCCTGCGCATCTATGTCGATGTCGTCAATGCGGTCGTCGCGGGAGGGCCGCAAGGAATGACCATCGGGATTCACGTGTGCCGCAGCCAGGATCCGAGTTGGCAAGCGGACGTCGGCTACGATCCCATCGCGGAGCCGCTGTTCAACGCGATGAAGGTCGATAGCTATTTTCTCGAATACGACAATGCGCGCGCCGGGACATTCGCACCGCTGCGAAACGTGCCGGAGGGAAAATTCGTGGTGCTCGGCCTCGTCGCCTCCAAGGCTTCCGAACTGGAGAGCGTCGATATGCTCAAACGGCGGATCGAGGAGGCAAGCCGCTATGTCAAGCTCGAGCAATTGGGCTTGAGCCCGCAGTGCGGGTTTGCGACCAGCGCCGCCGAGCACGTCACGGTCACGGAGGAGGTCGAACGGGCGAAGCTCGCCCGCATCGTCGAGGTGGCGCAGCAGGTTTGGGGCAGCGCGACGTAGTCGCTCCGGCGATCTTCGTGACGACCGAGCCTAGAGCGGCCAGGTCTCCAGCCGGAAAGCCGAATCCCAAAACATCCACTCGAGCTGGGTCGCCCGCGTGAAGGCAGCATGCATCCGCGCGCGCAGGGATGGCGACACCTCCGCGGCGGCTTCGTCAGTGGCGGCGATCACGGCGCGCACCGCGGCGTGGAATTCCTCGCCCGCATAGGTGTCGATCCAGGCCTGATACGGGTTGGCCGCTCGGGCGCGGGCGTGGATGTCGCGCCCGACCTCCGCGTAGATCCAGAAGCAGGGCAGCAGCGCCCCGAGCAGCACTTCGTAAGGCTCCCCATAGGCGGTGGCGAGCAAATACGAAACGTAATGGTGACACGCCGGCGAGAGCGGCGTCCGCGCAAACGCCCGCGAGGTGATCCCATACTGCTTGAAGAACGAGCCGTGCAGCGCGCGCTCGACGACCAGCGCCCCCTCCGCCGCTTTGGCGAACTGCACGATCCGATCCGGATTCGGCGCCTTCGCGGCCGCGAGCGTCAACGCGCGTCCAAAGCCGATGAGGTAGTGCGCGTCCTGCGTGATGTAATGCTTGAAGCGCGCGTCGCTCAACGTGCCGGACGCGAGCTGCGCGTTGAAGGGCATCGTGCGGATGGCCTCGTAGATGGAGGCGTTTTTGTCCCAGGCTTGGCGCGAGAAGAGCCTCGTTCTGCTCATGGCCGACGCGGTTCCTCAAACCGAACGACGCACGCCCGGACGTGTCGAAAACATGGTGGTGGATGCAGCCCGCATCGAACCGGTCTCCATCTCAAATTCCCTGCTAACAGGGAAATTAACAGGGAATTTTGCGGAAACAGGCCTTCCGCTGGGATTTTGACGCCCAATCGGCGAGCCAATTCAATGGTTTGCAACCAAATTCCCTACGCAACGGAACAGGGAATTTTCAAACGTGTA
>VAZL01000083.1 GCA_005883445.1 Alphaproteobacteria bacterium
GTCATCTGCGGTTTGGTGTGGCAGACGCGGCACGACTGATTGAACAACCGCATGCCCAGAAGCTGTTGGTCGTTGAGGGAAGCGCCGCTTGCCTGCTGGGCCCACGCGCCTTGCGCAGGCAGCGCGAGCGCAATCATGCAGGCGCCCAGTCGGACTGCCACCCCTCTCATCCAGCGTCCTCCCGAACATCGACGACTTTTTTGGTCAGCCTACGACCGCGCGGGCGGCAAGGGAAGCTTGCTCTGCGTCGACGCTGCTCTGCGCTTACCGCCGGGCTTGACACCCCGGCCGCGGCTTCGGCAACGAATATCGGCTCGGCAATCTCGCTGAAAGGCCTCGGTTCTCTTTCATGACGATCCGGATCGGCACCTCCGAGCGCGACGGCACCTTCTATAGCCAGGGCCGCGCGCTCAAGACGTTGTTCGAACGGCGGCCTGCCTTGGCGCCGGTCGAGGTCATGGAATGCAAAGCCGCCAGCACGGAAAACGCCAATCGCCTGCACGCGGGCGAGATCGAATTCGGCTTCATGGCCTCGAACTGGATCGGCCGCGCCAAAAACGGCGAGACGCCGTTCGAGCGGCCGATCGATCTCGCCATGGCGGCGCCGATGAACGCGGGCCCGCTGTTTTTCATCGTGCGCGCGCAATCGCCGATCCACTCATTTTCCGATGTGCGCGGACGGCGGATCGCGGTCGGGCCGCGGACGAGCGGCATGGTGCAACATGCGCATGGCCTGTTCGGCGCGTTGGGCATGAGTTTTTCCGACTTCTCGCCGGTCTATCTCGATTTCGCCGCCGGCGGCGCGGCTCTCGCCGCGGGCGACGTGGATGCCCAGTTCCAATGCCCCATCCCCAACGCGGTCATGACCGATCTCGCCCAACGCATTGCGCTGCGCGTGCTGCCTTACCGGAGCGGCGAGCTCGAAGCAGTCATGCAGGCGGTTCCCTACTATCGCCGCACCGTGATGCGCGCCGGCGCGATCCGCGGCCTCGAGGCCGACCTGCCGCAGGTCGCGGTGGTCAATGTGCTCGTCACCCACCAGCGCGTGCCGGATGCGATCGTGCGCGAAGCGGTCGAGGCGATCGCCACGAGCGGCGGTGAGCTCGGCCGGCTCAATCCGCTGTTCATCGGGATGGAGGAGTTGCTCGAGCCGCTGCGCTCACGGGGTGCCGCGGCGCTCGAGTTCGGCGGCGTGCCGCTTCATCCCGGCGCCGCGCGAGCGTACAAGGAAGCAGGCTGGGTGCAGTAATTCTCGTTTCACACACTTTTCGTGGCGGGCAAAGCGCGGTAGCGCCGGTCTCGAGCGACATCTTGCGCAGCACGTCGCCGGTGTCTTTGCCGTTGAGAATTTCGACCACGTCGCGATTGATCTTTTCGGCCAAGGCGGCGGGCGTGGCCGGCGGCGCAACCAAGCCGAACCAGGTGATCGATTTGAAGCCCGGCAACCCCGCTTCGGAAAGCGTCGGAATCTCGGGAATGACGCCGGCGCGCTTGAGGTCGGCGACCCCCATGAGCTTGACCTTGTTGTCGCGATAGAGCGGCACCGAAGTTGCGAGCGTGTCGAAGAACATGTCGACGTGACCGGCGACGACGTCGGTGAGCGCGGGCTGTGCGCCGCGATAGGGCACGTGCACCATCCTGATGCCGGTCTGCACTTCGAGTTGCGCCGCCGACAGATGCGCCGTCGAGCCGACGCCCTGCGAGGCGTAGGTGAGCTTGCCGGGATTGGCTTTGCCGTAGTCGATCAGCTCCTGCAACGTGGCCGCTGCGAGGTCCTTGCGAACGACAAGGACGTTCGGGATTTTCGCCAGCATGGTGATCGGGACGAACTTGCTCGGCTCGTAGCCGGTCTCGCGATACAGGAGGTGATTGAACGAGAGTGGCGAGGGCGGCGCGATCAGCAGCGTGTAGCCGTCCGGCGCCGCCCGCGCGACGCCAAGCGCGCCGATATTCATGGCGCCGCCGGGAATGTTCTCCACGATGGTGGCCTTGCCCCATTTCTGGCTGAGCTGGTCCGCCACGATGCGCGCGAGCGTATCGGTGGTCGATCCAGCCACGGCAGGAACCACGATCTTCACCGTTCGTGACGGATAAGCCTCCTGCGCCGGGCTCGACGGCGGCCACAGCGCGACGCTCGCCACGGCCACGCAGCCGATCAAACCGGCAAAACGGGACATTCGCTCC
This sequence comes from Alphaproteobacteria bacterium, assembly GCA_005883445.1. GTDB lineage: Bacteria > Pseudomonadota > Alphaproteobacteria > Rhizobiales > Xanthobacteraceae > VAZQ01. The sequence continues at coordinate 2,185 of VAZL01000083.1, forward strand.
TCCAGCTTCATTCTCGCGGGCCGATCGTACTCATACGCGGCGGATGCGCAAAGCCTGAGACTTGGTATAGGAAGAGAGCGGATCGGAACGGAGAGAGAGCCATGGCTTACACGCTCGATGAATTCTGCGCCGACAGCCGCGCGGTGCTCAAAGCAGCGCCGTTGGGCGATGCTTTGCCGCAGGTCGCCGATCGGCTCGCACGGCTTCTATCCAATCCCGCCTTTGTCGCCGAGACTTTCAGCGACGATATGCCGCCGGGCCGGCGCGTGCTGCACCACGATCCCGAGACCGATTTCTACGTGCTCGCGCACGTGCAGGAAGGAAAAAAGATCGGCAAGCCGCACAGCCACGGCTCATCGTGGGCGATCTACGGCAACGCGCGGGAACATACCGAGATGACCGAATGGCGCCGCACCAACTCCGAGAGCGAGACGCATGCGGTTCTCCAAGCGGTGAGCAGGTATCGCCTCGGGCCGGGGGAGACCAAAGCCTATGGCCCCGGGGTAATTCATTCGACCGCGCATCCGAACAAGGCCTGGGTGATCCGCGTCACCGGCACCGATCTCGACGTGCTCCCACGCTATCACTTCGGTAAGCAGGACCGCATGCTGGAGCAGGCGTGACGGTCGCGATCGGCATTGGCCAGCGCCAGCGGCAAGCCGCCATGCGCGGCCCAACGCCGGCGCCGTTCGGGCAATACAAGGGAGGAAGCAATGATGCACAAGACATTCTGGTCGATCTTCGCCGTCCTGTTGGCGTGCTCTAGCGCCACGGCGGCTGATGTCCGCCGCGTCGTGACCGGCCTCGACGCCAACAACAAGGCGATCGCGCTGTTCGACGGCCGCCTCACGCTCAACCCCGGACGATCCGGCAACCCAGCGGCGAATCTGTGGATCACGGATTCCTCGCCGCCGGGATTCTCATTCAAAGATGACAACGCCACCAAGCCCATCGGCCTGTCGCCGCCGGACAACGGCACCGCGATCCGCGTGGTCGAATTTCCGCCGCTCGATCCCGCCGCGGAAGCGAAAATGGATCCCAATTTCATGATGAAGGTGGTCGGCGATCACGCGCCCGCCAAGGGCCTTCCCGTCAAGCATCCGCTGATGCACCGCACGCGGACCGTCGACTACGCCGTGATCTTGTCCGGCGAGATCGACATGATGCTCGACGACTCGGTGGTGCACGTCAAGGCGGGCGACGTCGTGATCCAGCAGGCGACCAACCACGCCTGGATCAATCGCGGCACGCAGCCCTGTCGAATCTTGTTCGTGCTGATGGATTCGAAGCAGCCCTGATTGCGTGCCAAGCGATGCATGCGCGATTTGGGTCGTCGATGAGCGGCGCAGCGTGAACGCGAGCTTGGCTTTGCGCTACCTCTTCTCGCCGCCGATCGCGTTGTAGCGCGCGATCACCTCGCTCGGCGTGGCGGCGGTGCGTGCCAGCAAGATCAAGATCGCATCGCCATCGATTGGGCTCACGTCGATGCCGAGCCTCTCGGCTTCCTCGACAAAGGCCTTGTCCCGGCACATGGCCATGAACGCGGTCTGCAGCGCCTTGGCGCGATCCGGCGGGACGTCGGGCGGCGCGGCGAACGGCAGCGCCATGAAGAATGGCAGCTCCGCGAATTCGATGAGCGACAGCGCGCCGGGATCGCCGGCGAGCTCGCGGCCGATCGGCATGTCCGGAAACTCGGCGTGCCGCCGGGTGCGGCCGAACGCCATCAGCGGCCGAAATGCGCCTCGCGTCCACAGATCGCGCTGGCCGGTGCGAACCGAGCTCAAGCCCACCATCTGGCCGTCGAGCTCGCCGCGCTGCATGGCGAGAAACAGCGGTGCCGCGCCGGTATAGCCGCGCACGACATTCACGTTGAGGCCGAGCACTTCCTTGGCGATCACGGCGAAGATCAGGTTGCTCGATGCCGCATTGTCGGCGCCCAGCACCACCTCAATGCCGGGCCCCTTGAGGTCGACAACGGTTTTGGCCGCGTGCTGGGTGTTGACGAGCATCAGATAGGCGTCGTCGGCGTAGGACGACAGGCTGCCGAGCCAGATGAACTTTGCCGGATCGAACTGGGCGTTGGGATGACCCTGGATGGCGAGCTGCGGCACCGCGCGCTCGAGCTTGGCGAGGACCGAGCCGTCCTTGTCCGAATTGAAGTAGAGGCGGTTGGCGGTCACGAGCCCGCCGCCACCGGGATTGTTCTGGACGATGATGTTCGGGTTGCCCGCGATGAAGCGCCAGAGATGCCGCGCCACCAGCCGCGCCGAAATGTCGTTGATACCCCCCGGCGAAGTGCCCACCAGCATCGTGACGGTGCGGCCCTTGTAGAAGGACTCGACCGACTGTGCCGCCGCTTGCCATGCCGTCGGCGGTCCGCAGCACAGGCTGCAGACGAAAAGGAGGAGCGCCGCGCGCGGGCTTGCGGACATGGTCGTCCCGCTACGGCAGCGCCGCGAGCAGATGGCCGAAGCCCGATCGCGGCTCGCGCACGTGCAGCCGCTTTTGAATTTCCCAGACGCGTGCCGTCACCGGGTGCACCACCGGCACCTGCAGGTCCTGCTCCAGCGTTTCGATGATGTCGAGCGTGCGCCAGCCGGAGCCGAGCATGTAGATCGCGTCGGCGCCTTTCGCCTTGAGGAAATTGCGCTTGATGTGGGCGTAGACCTGGTGGCTCGACAGCTCCTGCACCTTGTCGAACGGCACATCGATCCCCGCCATGCCGCGCACGGTGAAGCCGGCGTCGCGGAAATATTTGGCGAAGATGGCGTTGAGCTTGGGCGAGAAATAGGTGGCGCCGAGGATCGTCTTGGCCTTCAGCGCCTTCAGCGCGTTCACGTGGTTCTGCGCAACGCTCATGATCGGTGTCTTGTATTTCTTCTCCCATGCCCTGACGATCTCGGCTTCGCGCTTGCGGCCCTGCACCATGAACGGCGGCGCGCCGTGGGGATGAATGAGGTCGCAGCCGCACTCGGCCAGCACCGCAACGAGCTCCTCGTAGGCCGGCATCATGGCCGCGAACTCGTCCTCGGTGCCGCGGTGGATATTGAGGAACAACGGGATGAGTCCGATGCCTTCCGGCAGCAGGCGGATGACCTCTTCGGTCACGCCCGGCCGCAGGGTCGGGTTGATCATGCCCACGACGCCGCGCCAGCTGGAAAAGGCCATGCTGGAAACCTCTCCTTCAGGCGCTGCTCAGGATGAGGGCAGCCGCGCTATCCGCCATAGTCCTTCTTCGCCGCGTCGGCCGAGACATATCCCTCGGCTATATCACGGGCAAGCGCGGCGCGATCGCGGCGGCGCGGATCGCCGCAGCCGCCGCCGCCCGCGCTTTGCAACAGGAAGCGCTCGCGCGCTTGCATCTCGTAGCGGCCTGAGGACGGCGTCTCGTATTCCTGCGGGGTATCGAGCCTGATGACGAAGCGTGCTCCACGTCCCGCCTTGCCCCCAGCGATGCCGCGCGGCGGGAAGCGGCTCTTGTCGTAGCGGCGAATGACGGTCGCGTTTTCCAAAAGCTCGTACTCGCGCAACAGACTCGAGCCGCCGCGCCATTGGCCGGCACCGCCCGAATCGGGGAGGAGTTCGAAGCGGGTGATGCGGCAGGGAAACTCGGATTCGAGAATTTCGATCGGGGTGATGTGCAGGTTGCTCAGATGCGTCGCCGTGGCGGAGGCGCCGTCGTGGCCCATGCCGCCGCCATAGGCCGAGCCCATGATCTCGTATTGCATGCTGGACTGGCCGGGACGGCCCTTGGTCCAGGCGATGGTCAGCGCGCTCGATGAGCCGGCGTTGGCGACGGCGCGCGCGGGATGAAAATGGGCGAGCGCCTCGAGAATGACATCCACCAGCTTGAGGTTGACCATCTGGTAGTTGGAGACGGGGGCCGGCGGCTCGGCATTGGTGATCGTGCGCGGCGCGTATGTGAGCCGCACCACCTCGCGCATGCCGTCGTTGAAATGCAGGTTCGGGCCCAGGCAGCCGATGAGCGAGTAGAACACGCAAGCCTCGACCATGGAGGGCCGCAGATTGACCGGACCTCGGGCCTGCGGAGCGCTGTTGGAGAAGTCGAAGCTCGCGATCCCGTTCTTTTGGCAATGGCCGCGCGCAATTCGTCCGCCGCACCCTTGAGGATGGCCGCGAAGGCATCGCCGACCGTGCCCGCGCCGAAACGTTCGCACAATTGCTTGACGCGCTGCGCGCCCATTTGCGTCACTGCGATCTGGGCGTGGATGTCGCCGCGCACGAGCGCCGGCTGACGGCTGTTGGTGAGGATGATGCGTTCGACATCGGTCTGCGCGACGCCCGCGTCCACGATTTTGATCGGCGGCACCAGCAGGCCCTCATGGAACATTTCGGTGGCATCGGCCGAGGTCGAGCCCGCGACCGCGCCGCCCACGTCCGCCTTGTGCGCGATCGAACCTGCAAACGCGACGATCCCGCCGGCTGCGAACACCGGCGCGACGAAGGCCATGTCGGAGACGTGGGGCAGGCCGCCCTCGTAGGGATGATTGGAGACGAAGACGTCGCCATCCTTGATCGCGTCGGTGCCACCATAGAGCTTGAGGATGCGGCCGACGAGATGGCGGTAGACCGGGGCGTGGAAGAACATCGGCGGCGCCACGATCAGGCGCCCCTCGCGGTCGAGGATCACGCAGCTGAAGTCGCGCGACTCGCGGATGATGGTCGAGTAGCCGGAGCGGTAGAAATGGTAGTGCATTTCATCGACCAGGCTCGCGACCTTGTTGCGCAGGATCTGGATGGTGATGGCGTCCATGCTCACGCCCTCGCAAGGATCAGGTTGCCGTAGCCGTCGACCCGTCCGCTCCAGGCGGGCGGGATGAGGGTGGTGGCGTCGAACTGCTCGACGATGGCCGCGCCCTCGACTGTCGCGCCGATGTCGAGACGCGCGCGCTCGTAGAGCGTCGCCTGCGTCATCGTTCCGTTGAGCGAGATCGTGCGTTG
>VAZL01000084.1 GCA_005883445.1 Alphaproteobacteria bacterium
AGACGCCTTCGGTGCAGGAGCGGCTCAAGGAGGTGGGCGCCGTCACCGTTGCGCCGGAGCGCCGCTCGCCCGCATATCTGCAGACGTTCGTTGCGAGCGAGATCGAGAAGAATGCCGCGCCGATCAGGGCCGCGGGCATCGCGATCGATTAAAGCCGGCCGCTACGATCGCGAGGCGCAGCGCACCGCTATCGGCGCATGAGGCTGCGATCAGCGGCGCCCCGCCGGCGTCTTGCCGACGACGCCATATTCGCTTGATTTGGAGCCACCAAAGCCAGCGAGCAACACGCCGCCTTTCGCGCGAACCGGGAGAAACCGGCGCGCCAAACTTGGCGCGAGGTCCCTAGATCCTGCCCAGGGAGAATAAGAATCAAGATAATCAGCAGAATGGTTCCGAGCACGGTCATCTCCCTAGTTTCGTCTCACCGGATTTCTCTGTGGCCTGCACTCTGTCTTCTGTAAGGTATGAATGCTCCTGTCGCCGCCTCGCGACGGAGTAATCGAAACGGTGCTTTCTCCTCCGGTGAGGATTCCACAGCGAGAGAACGTTTTTAGCGCGGGTCTGTTCCCGAGGGTTTCCCATTTCCCTCGGGCGTCTCAGCGGCGTTGCTGGACGTGGGGTCGCGCAGACCGAATGGCAAAAGCTCAGACGCAGGCCATTGCCGGCGCCCGCGAGCCTCATCGTTGCCGACGCTTGCGTGAATTGGGCGCATCGAAGCAACTGTTGACCCCGACGCGTGTGGGCATTCGGCACTGGCCGAACGATTCGGATTGCGGGATGCAAGGAACTTTAGCCTCGGTGTGTACGTTGCTCGTCATCCAGGGATGGCGCAGAGCTCTGTCTACGCCTTCTCGTCGAGCGGCGCTGAAAACATTGCATGTCGGTCACAGCAAGGCGGGTGCGTGCGGCGCCCGCGTCCGATCCCAAACAGCCGCGGCGCATGCGCGTGCTCGGCCCGGGCCTCATCACCGGAGCCTCCGACGACGACCCCAGCGGGATCGCGACCTACAGCCAGGCCGGCGCTCAGTTCGGTTTCGCAATCTCGTGGACCATGCTGTTCAGCTATCCGTTGATGGTGGCGATCCAGCAGATCAGCGCCAGGATCGGCCGCACGACGGGCAAAGGCATCGCCGGAAATCTGCGCCAGCACTACCCCAACTGGCTGCTGCAAGGGATCGTCGCGCTGCTTCTCGTCGCCAACACGATCAACATCGGTGCGGACCTCGGGGCCATGGCCGACGCGCTGCGATTGCTGATGGGCGGACCTTCATTGATCTACGTGATCGCGTTCGGCGCGTTGTGTGCGATCCTGCAGGTGTTCATGGCCTATGCTCGCTACGTCGCCGTGCTGAAATGGCTCACGCTTGCCTTGTTTGCTTATTTTGGCACGGTGATGGTCGTGGACATTCCCTGGACCGAAGCGGCGCGCGGCTTTTTGATTCCGACCTTCCTGCCGGACGCCGCGTTCTGGACGACCGTGGTCGCAGTGCTGGGAACCCCCATCAGCCCGTATCTGTTTTTCTGGCAGGCGGCGCAGGAGGTCGAGGATATCCGGGCCGAGCCCGAACGCAGGCCGCTCGTGAAGGCGCCGCACCAGGGTCCGGACGCGATCCAGCGCATCCGGCTGGACACTTACGTCGGAATGGCGTTCTCCAATCTGGTGGCGCTCGCGATCATCGTCACCACCGCGGCGACGCTCCACGCCAGCGGAATAACCGACATCTCGACCTCGAATGAGGCCGCCGAGGCGCTGCGGCCGGTGGCCGGGCCGTTTGCGTTCACGCTGTTCGCCCTCGGAATCGTCGGGACTGGCCTGCTCGCGGTCCCGGTCTTGGCGGGATCAGCGGCCTATGCCATCGGCGAGGCGCGCCGGTGGCCCGTCGGTCTTGGCCGCAAGCCGCAAAAGGCCAAGGCGTTCTATGCGACGCTGACGATCGCGACCATGGTCGGGGCCGCGCTCAATTTTTCCCCGATCAACCCGATCAAGGCGCTCTATTGGAGCGCGGTGATCAACGGCGTGGTGGCGGTGCCGGTGATGGTGGCCATGATGCACATGACCGCCAATCCGAAGGTCATGGGGAAATTTCCCGTCCATGACGGCCTGCGCCTCGTTGGCTGGATGGCGACGGCGGTCATGGCGGCGGCCGCGATCGCGATGGGCGTGACGGCCGTCGCCTGACGATGTGGCTTCGTGTCCCGGGAACCTTGTCGCGGCAGCACCGTTCTAAAGGTCACAACGAACGGAGACATGCAATGGACAAGGATCGCATCAAGGGTTCGGCTCAACAGGCCAAGGGCAAGATCAAGGAGGTCGCCGGCAAGGCGACCGGCGACAAGAAACTCGAAGGCGAAGGAAAGGCCGACAAGGTCGGCGGGAAAATCCGCAACGCCGTCGGCGGCATGAAGGACGCGCTGCGCGGGCGATGATCCGCCGCGCTTGCCGCCAGCCGGCCGCCAAGAGGAATCGCCGCGTCCTGCTGCGCGAAGTCTAGCGCGCGGACGCGAACCAGCGATGCACCGCGGCGCGCCCGTCGCGCGGCAGTAGCCCGTTAGCACTGCGATGCCAAATCTTGCGAAGTTACCGACGTGGGCAGGGGATGAGCTCGTCCACGCGTCATGGTCATTCACGACGCGGCCACCACGCCGGGGCTGGTGCTGCGCTGCAAGATCATCGGCGTCCTTCAAACGATTCAAAAAACCAAGCGCAACCGAATCCGCAATGATCGCGTCATCGCCGTTCCCAAGGATTCGCACCGCGAGCGGGAGCTGCAAGGCGTTGAGGGCCTGCCGTCCGAGGTCAAGGAAGAACTGGAAAAATTCTTCGTCGCCACCGACGAGCTGGAAGCCAAGACATTGAAGTTCCTCGGTTGGCAGGGACCGGCGCAGGCGAAAAAGCTGGTCCGGCGTTGCGAAAGAATCTTCAAGAAAAAGAATTAGGGTGTCACCGACGACCCATCTGCAGAGATCGCGAACGTCTGCGGAGATCGCGAATGTCGGGTTGCGTACCGAAACCCGTCATCCTCCAACTTTCGTTGAATGTCCGAGCGCGGGTTGGACGGCCGCGGGGCAATGATGCCCGGCAGGATCGGCGAGAAATTCATCGGCTCGTGTTGGGCGAGGGAACTTTGTCATCGGCAGCGCGTTCAGCCGATGCAAAGTGTTGAAGAGATGCAAAGCGTTGAAGAGGAGAACATCATGGGCCGCGGTCTTCTGTTGTGGCTAATCGGAATCCCGATTCCGATTATCCTTCTGATTTGGCTGTTTGGCGGACTTCACTAGATGTCCGAGCTCGTCCAGTTCGTCGTGCTGCAACGGAGTGAAAAGTGGGTCGTGAAGTCCCGCGAGTTGGAGCGCGCATTCGGCGATCGGCGCAAAGCCATTCACTGCGCCGTCGAACTTGCAAATGAAAGCGGAAAGAACGGGAAGCCGGCGCTGGTATTGGCCGGCTCCCGCCATGAATTTGCGCCGGTTTGGACCTTCGGCAAGGATCCCTACCCGCTGGCAAGGTCCGTTTCGCGCCGGCTCGCCAAGATCGAGCGGCCCAAACTCGACCGCCGGCTCGACCGCCCCAGCCGCCGCGCCGGTTGACGACAGGCGTGCACCTCCCGCACCCGATTCGTAACGGCATCTTCAAGGTACGGGTCGCTACCAAGGTGAGCATCGCGCGACGCCAAAGGGCTCTCTGGGCCGAAAAAATTCCCGGCCAAAAAAATCCCTGGCCAAGGCCGGGGAAAAATTGATCGTATGAGCCAGCCGATGCCTTAGCGCTGGCCACCCTGTCCGAAGCAAAGTGCGTCGCTGGAACCGAATCGCGTCACGATCCGTTATGCAAGTGCGGGAGGTTCTGGAGGTGTATCATGCCGATCTTCCTGTGGGTCGTTTTCCCTTTCGCCGTTTGGTCAGCGTGCATGGATCAGGCGCTGTCCGTTGCCAAGCCGAGCCATTCAAAAGAATTCATCAGCTGAATAGATTTGACGCGTCCTCGGCGCATCCCGCAGTCTAGATTTCGGCGCCTCTTTGGCTGCGGCGCGTCCCTCACAATCTGGCTTGCAGCGACGATAATTCCCGTCGGCTCACTGCGCGGGCGCCGATGAATCCCATGTCGATGGCGCGACGAATCGTCGAGTAACACTCGCACACCATCTCCTGCAGCTTTTCGCGGTCCAATACTTTGATGACGGCCCGACGATAGTCGATTGCGCCGGTGTCACGCAGCATGGTGGCGGCAGTCGTCACGCTCGATCTGCGCACTCCGAGCATTTCAGCGAGCGCTTCTTGGCTGAGCTGGATATCATCGGCGCACCTGTCGGCCGACAGCAACAAGACTCGGCTCAAGCGGCTGATGAGATCGTGCAGGGCATTGCAGGCGGTTATCTGCTGCACATGGGCCATCACGCTCATGTGGTAGTGGTTGATGCTTTCCTTGAGCTTTGCGCTGTCGTCGAGCATGCGCCGGAACATCGGTCCGGGCATTCGCAGCGCCGATCCGGGCAGCTGCACCCTCGCCGAGGTGAACGCGTGCAGGGAACCGAATCCTTCGATGGTGCCGATGGCGCCTTCGCGACCGATGCTCACCGTTTCGACGCTCGTGCCTTCTTCCAACACGGCCATGAGCGAAACAATCCCGTTCTGCAGAAAATATACTTGCTCAATCTTCTCGCCCGGCTGATGCAGCAAATCGCCGGGCAGCAGCAGCACCTCGCGCAGGTGGGGAGCAAGCAAGGCGAGATCGTCGGGGGCAAGGGCGGCAAGGAGCCCGTTGCGAATATGGGAATTTTGCACGGTTGTCATTGGCTCACTCCGGCAATTGCGCGCGGGTGTTCGACGACGTGGACGTATAAGAGTACGCTCGCGGACATGCGCGTTCGGCCCGCGGGTGGTGCGGTATCCATCCTCAACTTTGAAATGCGGGGATCCGCGCTCGAGGACACTAGGAGCGTGGGACCCTAAGAGTCGGTACGGTTGCCGACGCTCAGAAGCACGTTTCAGAAACGCCGCTGGGTGTCTTTGGTTCCCGACGACTTCGTTCGCCGGCCATGCGGAGAAGGCGCATCGATTTTGCGAAGCGTGGAAAGCGCCCCATAGAAAAGCCCCGCCAGGGCGGGGCTTAAGTCGAGACGAAACGTGGGGATCGTCAGAAACCCACGGGGTCGGAGTCTGCAGCGAACGGTGTCGGAATTAGGACGACGCCGGCTTGTGTCGGCAAGCGTACCGACGGCCCCGTGGAGTTCCATTAACCTGACGGCGTCGTCGGCCTCGGTTGCGAGGCGACGATGGGGAAGGCTGCCGGCTCCCGCCCTGTTGGACCGGAGGAGATCACGGTCCTCACCACCGCGTTCGAAGACACCTTGCGCGCGTTGCACCTGGCCGATCGAGCCGACCCCGCAACCGAGATCATCGCCAAGAAGATCATCGAGCTCGCCCAGCAAGGCGAGCGCGATCCCGTCCGTTTACGCGAACGCGCGATTCAATTTCTGTCGCAATAGGCGTCGTGGTCGGCGGCAGTGCCGGGGTGAGGGAATTTCAACGTCTCCGCCGGGGCGGAGCAAAGCGCACCTCCGTACGTGACCGAAGCGTACGTTCCTCCTCGAAGGCAATGAGATAATTCAGTTGTTTCGAAAGCGCGCCTCGGGCCTTCGGTGAATGGAAGAAAAACTTGTGTTCGTTCGAAGCTTTTCCGCTACGTTCGGGGTCGCGTCATGATGCGTAGGAACGACGGCGGATCGCGATGGCCAATTCAGGCTCGAGCGCGGG
>VAZL01000974.1 GCA_005883445.1 Alphaproteobacteria bacterium
TCGCCGTGAAACGGCGTGACCGGATAGGGATGCGTGATCAGCTCACTGGCCTTGCCACCGATCTCGCGGATTGCGGCCCGGGCAAGCGCACAGATGGACGCCTCGTCCTTCGCCAGCGGCGATGCCGGATTGACGCGAACAATCACAAATGAGCCAAACGACTCGACAGCGGTGATGGTCTCGGGCATCGCACCAGCAAATCGCGGCGTACCGCCAACATAAGCATGCATCTTGCCGTCGCGCAGGAGGTCCGCCGCTCGCTCGGGCACCACCGTCGCAATCTCGATCTCATGAGGATAATAGGACGGATAGACCGGCAGCTCATGGCCGCTGCGGGCTACGGTGATCGCGATGAACGTCATCGCGGCGATGAGCAGGCTGCATCTGGTCATTGCGACATCCGGAACGTTCAGACACGGCGTTTCGCAATCGTGTCGGCTTGCGCGCAGCTAGCCGCGCAACGCCTTCATCACTTTTTCGTCGGCGAGCGCTTCCCTCGGCGACCCGTGGAAGATGATGTCGCCACGGTCGATGGCGTAGAGCCGGTCGCCGATGCGCGTCGCCGCACCCAGATTCGATTCCGCCATGAGGATGGAAACGCCCATCGCCTTGATTTTCATGACCGCCTCGGTGAAGCGATTGACCACGACCGGGGCCAGGCCCTCGAAGGCTTCGTCGAGCAACAACAGCGACGGCGACAGCATCATGGCGCGCGCGATCGCCACCATCTTGCGCTGACCGCCGCTGAGGTGCAAGCCTTGACGCTGCAGCAGGTTCTGCACTTCGGGAAAGAGGCTGAACGTCTGGGCTTCGGGGTCTACCCGCTGACCGCCGTTACGGCGCTTGGCGACCTCATCGCCGAGCCAGCGACTGATCATCAGGTTCTCGCTCACCGACAAATCAGGAAAAACCCCGCAATCCTCGGGCGAATAGCCGATGCCACGTTTCGCCCGCTCGTGCGGCGGGAGCCTCGTCACGTCCTCGTCATCGAACAGGATCTGTCCGGCCCGGACGGGGAGAAATCCCATGATGCTCTCGATCGTGGTGGTCTTGCCCGCTCCGTTGCGCCCGACGAGGCATACCACTTCCTCCTTGTCGACGCGCAGCGACACGCCGTTGAGGATGTGGGCCGGGCCGCGGTAGGTGTCGATCGCATTGACATCGAGCACGATCAATCCTTTCGTGAGAAGGCGTCGGTACCGGAAGAGCCGATCAGGATCATTGCGACCTGCTCCGATCGGAATATTTGAACACGACGTCCATGTCGTGCTCGATGACCACGGCTGTTATGCCCTCGCCGCGCACGACCGAAGCGATCGTGTCCATGATCTGGCCCTTGTCGCGCGTGCTCACCCCGCTCGTGGGCTCGTCGAGGAACAGGAGCTTGGGCCGCAGCGCATAGGCGAGCGCTACGTCGAGCAGCTTGCGCTCGCCTTGCGCGAGGCCGCGCGCAAGCTCGTTGCGCTTGCCGGCGAGCCCGAATTGGTCGAGCACCGCGTCGGCTTCCCGCGTCACCTTGCCGTCGCGGCGTGCGAGCGCCGCAATGTTGCGGGTCTTGCCTTCGCGGGAAAAGATCGCCAGCGCGACGTTGTCGAAGGCGGTAAGGTCGTCGAACAGATTTACGAGCTGGAAGCTGCGCGCAATTCCTGCCTTGACGCGCTGGGTCACCGAGGCGTTGCTGACGTCCTGGCCCTGGAAGATGATTTTTCCGGAATCGGCGCTGTAATATGCGCTCACGATGTTGCAGAACGAGGTCTTGCCGGCCCCATTGGGGCCGACCAGCGAAATGAACTCGCCCTCCTCGATGGTCAGATTGACGTCGTCGACAGCATGCGTATCGCCGAAGTACTTCTTGAGATGGACCGTCTCGAGGAGCCTCATGAGGTCCCCCTGGTAAACCTGGCAGCAAGGCGCGCGGCCGTCCCCACGATTCCCGACGGCAGCGCTAACACCAGGACCACGAGCACCACGCCGAGCAGGAGCTGCCAATATTCCGTGCTCGCGACCGCATAGGTCTTGAGATAGTTGAACACCACAGCGCCGACGATCGGCCCGGTGAACGTACGGAACCCGCCGAGCACGCTCATGAACACGATCTCGCCCGAGAACGGCCAATAAAGGATGTCGGGCGTGGTCAGCCCGTTGAGCGGAACCCAGAGGATGCCGGCAAGACCGGTGAACGCGCCCGAGAAGCTCGCGCGCGTCTCGTTGTCGCGAATTGCCTGCAGCGCTTTGCCGAACGGCGAGTGCACGACGACCCACATCATGACCGTCGCCAACGCGAACAGTCCAAGTACATAATAATAGTAGGCGAAAACGAAGCGCTGGAACGAGCCGGGCCCGGCGAAGTTGACGAGACCGCCGAGCAGCGTGAGCTTGGCGGAGGCGACGCGGATGCCGTCGGTGCCGCCGGTCACCCAGAAGAACTTGAAGGCAAGGCTCCACAACACCTGCGACAATGCCAGTGTCAGGATGCTGAAGAAGATGCGCGTGTGCCGTACGCACACGAACCCGAACAGCGCGGAGATGAGCAGCGTGCCCAGGAGCCCGCCGACGATGCAGAGCTCCATGGATTGCGCGCCGAGGTCGCGTACGATGAACGCAACCGTATAGGCGCCGGCGCCGAAATAGGCAGAATGGCC
>VAZL01000085.1 GCA_005883445.1 Alphaproteobacteria bacterium
GGACCGAACCCAGCCAAAATACCGGCAAGGAAAAAGTTGACTCCGTCGAGGCCGCTAAGACTGGCATTCGACGGCGATGGACTTGCGGTGCCAAACGATACTGTAGCGGCCGTCATTTTTGCTGAATGTCACTCGAGCTTCACGTTGGCGGCTTTGATGACCTTGCGCCAGCGCTCGACCTCCTCGCGCATGTAGGCGGCTGTCGCCTGCGGCGTGCCGCCGATGGGTTCGGCCGAAAGCTGCGCGAGGCGCTCACGGATGTCGCCCTCGCGCAGCGCTTCGTTGACGTCGGCGTTGATCTTGTCGACGACCGCCGCTGGCGTTTTCGGCGGCGCCACGATGGCAAACCATGCCGCCGACTCGAAGCCTCCCAGCGTCTCCGCAATCGTCGGCACCTGCGGCAGCGCAGCCATGCGCTTGGGCGTGGCCACGCCCAAGAGCTTGAGCTGCCCGCCGTTCACGAGCGCAAGCGAGGCGCCGAGATTGTCGAACATGAGATCGACGTTGCCGGCCGCGAGGTCGGTCAGCGCAGGCGCCGAGCCGCGATACGGCACCTGCTGGAACTTCACATCCGCCATCATCTGGAACAGCTCGGCGGTGAGGTGCGAGGTGGTGCCGTTGCCCTGGGTGGCGCAGGTGAGCTTGCCGGGATTGGCTTTGGCGTAGGCGATCAACTCCGCGACGCTGGCGAGGGGCAGTTTGGCGTTGACGACGAGCGCGTTCGGCACCCGGCCCATGATGACGATGGGAACGAATTCGGTCGGGTCGAAGCCGAGTCTCGGATAGAGGTTGTGGTTGATCACGAGCGGCGGCGGCGGCGCGGCGAGCAGCGTGTAGCCATCGGGGTCGGCCTTGGCGACCGCCTCGGCGCCGATGTTGCCGGCGGCGCCGGTGCGGTTCTCGATCACCACCGGGTGTCCCCACTTCTTCGACAGCCAATCGCTGAAGATGCGCGGCATCAGGTCCGCGGTGCCGCCGGCGGGAAACGGCACGATGATTTTCACCGCGCGCGAAGGATAATCCTGCGCCCGCGCATCAGGCGCCGCCGGGATCGCGGCAAGCGCGAGCGCGGCGCCGATCAAGCGCACGATGGGCTGACTCCTGTCACCAATACCGAGAAACATACGCGTCTCCTAATCCCCCACTCTCGGTCATGCGCGGGCTTGACCCGCGCATCCATCTTCTTCGCAAGAAGCTTTTTTGCGAACCGATGGATCGCCGGGTCAAGCCCGGCGATGACGACTTTTGCTTTATTGCGGTCATTCAACAACGATCTTGGCCGCCTCGACCACCGGACCCCAGGTTTCGAGACTTTGGCGGATCAACTCGCGCATCTCCTGTGGCGTACTGGCGAGCGGATCGGCTTCCAGCGCAAGGATGCGCGCCCGCAGCTCGCTCTGTTGGAATCCCTGCCTGATCGCCTCCGATACTTTTTTGGTGATCTCCGTGGGCGTGCCGGGAGGCGCCGCCACCGCCATCCAGGTGTCGGCGTAGACGCCGGGCAAGGTCTCGGCGATGGTCGCAACCCGCGGATAGTCCTTGAGCCGATCGCGGCTGCCGGTGGCCAGCAGTTTGAGCTTGCCGGCATCGATGTTGGCTTTGTTGGCGAGAAGATAGTCCGGCACCAGATCGATGTTTCCGGCGAGCAGATCGTTGATGGCGGGCGCGCTGCCGCGATAGGGAATTTCGGTCATGCGGAACTGGCCCCGCAGCATGAGCAGCTCGCCGAGGAGATGCCCGGTCTGGCCCTTGCCTTGATGGCCGTAGTTGATCTTTCCGGGATTGACCTGCGCATAGGCAATAAGGTCCTGCAGGCGATCGAAGGGAAGATCCGCGCGCGCGATCAAGATGAGCGGATAGGTGGCCAGTACGCTGACCGGCTCCAGCGCGCGTGGATCGAACGACGCTTTCGAAAATAACAGGTGCGTGACGCTGAAGGTGAGTTGCGCCGCGCACAAGAGCGTGTAGCCGTCGGGCGGCGCGCGCAACACCGCCTCGGTGCCGACGCGGCCGCCCGCGCCGCCCGGGCGGTTCTCGACCACGACCTGCCCAGCGAGATTGCTGCTCGCCTTGTCGGCGGCGAAGCGGCACAGAAGGTCGGCCGTGCCGCCGGCCGGATACGGCACGACGAGCGTCACCGGGCGGTTCGGATAGCCGCTCTGCGCGTGGGCCGTCCATAGTTGCGCCGCGCCGATCGCGCCCAAGAAGGTGAGCGTCGCACAGACGCCGACGCGCGCAAGCACGCGTGCGCTCACTCGTAGTACTCGGGCGACATCTTCTGGCCGTCGCGCTGCGCCTTGTCATGATTGATCCAAAGCTGCGCCTTTTCCTTCGCCATGACGTCCGCCATGCGCTGCATCGAAGCGGCGGTCTTGTCCTTGCTGTCGTTGCCTTCCGGCACGCGCCGGTTCTCCCAATTTTCCTTGAAGTGCACCGCATCGCCGGAGAGCAGCACGGCGCCGGTCTTGGGCAGTTTGACCAGCAGGCTCTGGTGGCCGGGCGTGTGTCCGGGCGTGGAGATGATCATCACACTGCCGTCGCCGAAGACGTCGTGATCGCCTTCGAGCTTGGTCACCGGATGGTCCGCTTTGAAACGCGGGCCGAGCGGCGAGGGCCATTCGTACTCGGCCTTCTGAACCAGCAGCATGCTTTGCGGGAACAGCGTCATGTTGCCGATATGATCGGGATGGGTGTGGGAGACGGCGACGTATTTGATGTCGGAGGGCTTCACGCCGAGCTGATCGAGCTGAGCGGCAAGTGTCTTCGGCCGCCGCCAATGGGTCATCCGCGGATCGGCGGGGCGCTGACCCTCGGGCATGGCGGCGATGGCGTCGGCCAGGCCAGTATCCCACAAGAGCCAGCCTTGGCCGTGCTTGATCAGGTAGCAGCTGTCGACGAAGTCCATCGACTTGCCGACGTTCACCCCCGGCGACCAGCGCGAAATGTCGCCGGCGACGCCCTCCCCGCAATTCAAGATGTAAAGCCGCTCGACCCCTGATTTGCCGCCTTGCGCGCAGGCTGGTGCGAGCGTGAGCGGAATCGCAAGCGTGGCGGCAAGGGTAAGACCGAGCTGGATCGGTTTCATGGCGTTCCTCCTGCTATCGTTCGAATTTTCGGCGCCGACGCGGGTCGCGCGCATGGCCCTGATCGAACACAATAATAACATGATCGTGGGGCGGATGGCTCGCCGTCCATTTCAACAGCACGGATGGCGAAGGCCTCTTCTTTCGTCTTATGCCTTCTGCTAACCATGCCGCACCGAGTTTTGAGCGAGGCCAACCATCGCTCTGCCCATGATGAAAAAAGGCAGAACGACCACAACCAGGCGCTGCCGAAAGGCGCCGCAAGACGAGGGTCCCCATGATCAGCCATTCCATCCGCGCCGTCACGCTGGCGACGCTCTTCGCCGTTACGATGTTTGCTGCCGGCACGTCCGCGCTTGCAGCATCGTTCGACGGCCCATGGAGCGTGACTGTCGTCACCAGGAGCGGTCCTTGCGACCCATCGTACCGCTACGGCGTAACGATCAGCAGAGGAGTGGTTTATTACGCGGGCGGCGGACCGGTGAGCCTGACGGGACGCGTATCGCCGTCCGGAAGCGTGACCGTGCGGGTGTCGAGCGGCCCGCAATACGCGCTCGGCTCGGGCCGGCTTTCGCGCAGCACCGGCGGTGGCAGCTGGCGCGGCCAAGGTCCCAACGGAGCCTGCGCCGGCGTATGGAGCGCGAGTCGGGGTTGAGCGCGCACGGCGGCAAACTCTCCGCTCATTCCCGCGCAAGCGGAAATCCAAGCTGGGTCCCGCTTTCACCAGGACGAGCGGACCTTGGTGCGATGATCCGTAATCGCGAATGCTAAAATCCTGTCGGACTGCGACGCGTCGGAGCGAGCGGAGAAGAGCCGTGCACAGGCTGCGCATTTTTTCGGGCTTTGCCGTCGGGCTGATGCTTTGCGCGGTCGTGATGGCGTCGCCGCCGCTCGAGTGGACGGCCGCGCACGCGCAGCAATTCGCCGCGGCCAAGAAGCGCGTCGAGAGAAAGGGGCAGGAACCCAAAGCCGCGCCGAAGGAGCAACAGGAGCGCGCCACCTTCACGGCGCAGGACGAAGACGTTGCGGTCATTCCCGGCATTCCGGACGCGCGAACCTGGGGCGATTCGGAGAAGGAATTCGCGCGCCTGCTGCCGCAAGCGAGCGGACCGTGGCTGGCGATTTCGGGCGGCGGCTCGGATGGCGCCTATGGCGCAGGCGTGCTCACCGGCTGGAGCGAATCGGGCCTGCGGCCCGAATTCGCGGTCGTGACCGGCGTCAGCATCGGCGCGCTGATTGCTCCGTTCGCCTTTCTCGGACCGCGCTACGACGAAGTCGTGCACAAGAATTTCACTACGATTGGGGCCGCGGATATCTTCGAAGATCGCACGACCCGCGACAGCCTGTTCGACTATTGGCCGCTCAAGCGCGTGATCGAGCAGCGGGTGACGCCAGCACTGCTGTCAGAGATCGCCGCCGAGCATGCGCGCGGGCGGCGCCTGTTCGTCGCCACCACCAATCTCGACGCCGGACGCCGCGTCGTCTGGAACATGGGCGCGATCGCCGCACGCGGCGAGGCGGGCCTGAAGCTGTTTCGTGACGTCCTGCTCGCGTCCTCGAGCATTCCCTCGTGCCGGACACGATGCTCTCGCCGCGCGGCACGACGCGTCCGCCGTTCGACCAGCTCTACATCATCGTCAATTCCAAGCTCGGACCGGAGTTCAAAATGCCGGATCGCAACATTCCCGGCATCCTCGGTCGCTCCATCGGCGTGGCGCTGACGGCGGCGCTGCGCGCGGAAGTCATGTTGGTCTATATCGGCGCGCAGCGCCACGGCATCACGCTGCGCATCGCCCACGTCGACCCGAGCTTCGACCATCCGAGCCGCGGGCCGTTCGACGGCCAATACATGCAGGCGCTCTATGAAGTTGGCGTCGCGGACGGCAAGAAGGGCACTGCGTTCGGAGACACCCTGCCCGAGCTGTCGATGCACGGATCAGGCGGCCCGCAATAACGGCCGCTCACGCGACCTCCCTCGCCGATGACTTTCCGGCGCTGCTCAAGCCGCCGCGTTCCGGCGACCGCGGTGCGGTGATGCGGACCGCAAAGCGCCAAGCCAGCCAGAACATCACGAAATAGCTGCCGATGAAGGTCACCATCCCGGTATAGGGGGTCGAATAGCGCTCGACCAGCAAACCTAAACCGACGGAGAGCGACTGACCGATCACCAAGCTTATGATGAAGATTACCAGCAGGCTCATGGCTTGCCCCTGTGCCTTGACTGCGTGCCGGCGACGTTCGGCGACGCGCAGAGGGGAATCAATCGCGGCGAGACGATCCGTCGCGCTTACGGCTGCTGGCATGGTGTCGCAGGGCGCAATGTCGCAGCGCTGCCTTGTCGCGCCGTGACGGGGACGAGCGCAGCCGCCTTGCTCTCGTCGAGCGCATCATCGCATTCGGAGGGTCGATCGCGCGTTACCCGCCGCGCGTGCCGCGATCATCCGCCTCGGGCCGCTCTACCGTCCGAATGTCCACCTCCGACGTCAGCGTGCGATGGACGGGACATTTATCGGCGATCTCCAAAAGCCGCCGGCGTTGCTCCGCATCGAGCGCGCCGCGCAACGTGATGGCGCGCTCGATGCGGTCGATCATCCCTTCCTTGGTCTCGCAATCCTCGCAATCGGCGGCGTGGATTCGCCCATGGCGAAGCTCGACCGTCACCCGCTCGAGCGGCAACGCCTTGCGTTCGGCATAGAGTCGAAGCGTCATGGACGTGCAGGCTCCGAGCCCCGCCAGCACCAGGTCGTAGGGGCCCGGACCGCTGTCGAGGCCGCCGACGTCGACCGGCTCGTCGGCCAAGAAGTGATGCGCGCGAACCGTGATCGCCTGCTGGAAGCGGCCCTGACCGGTTTCGCGGACGACGACCGTGTTGGGATCGTGCGGCGGCTGCGCGGCGAGTTGCGGCATGTCGAGATACCGTTCGGCCCAGGCGCGAATGACGTCGGCGACGTAGGCCGCGTCGCTGCGGCGGCTCAAGAGGTGATCGGCACCGGCGAGCGAGACGAAGCTTTTGGGATGCTTGGCCGCGGCGAAGATGCGGCTCGCATTGTCGATGCCGACGATCTCGTCGGTCGGCGAGTGGAAGATCAGCAATGCCTTGCGCAGATTGGCAATGCGATCGACGAGCTTATGCTCGGCGAGATCGTCGACGAAGCCGCGGCTGATGCGAAATTGCCGACCCGCCAGGGTCGCTTCGATCTCGCCCTTGGCGGCGATTTCGTCGAGACGGTCCTTGAACAGGCCGGTCACGTG
>VAZL01000086.1 GCA_005883445.1 Alphaproteobacteria bacterium
GCAAATGGTCGGGCACCGAGGTCAAGATCGACGGCGAAGAGCTCCTGATCATGAAGGAGAGCGACGTCATGGGCGTCATCGAACAGGGCGTCGCCAAGAAGAAGGCCGCCTGACGCCATCGCGTCGGTCCGCCCTCACAACATCATTTCGGAGACAACAGCTATGGCTGCCAAGGAAGTCAGATTCTCGGTGGACGCCCGCGACAAGATGCTGCGCGGCGTCGACATCCTCAACAACGCGGTGAAGGTCACGCTCGGGCCCAAAGGCCGCAACGTCGTGCTCGACAAGAGCTTCGGCGCTCCCCGCGTCACCAAGGACGGCGTGACCGTCGCCAAGGAAATCGAGCTCGAGGACAAGTTCGAGAACATGGGCGCCCAGATGGTGCGCGAGGTCGCTTCCAAGACCTCGGACGTCGCCGGCGACGGCACCACGACCGCGACCGTGCTCGCCGCCTCGATCGTCAAAGAAGGCGCCAAGTCGGTCGCCGCGGGCATGAACCCGATGGACCTCAAACGCGGCATCGACCTCGCCGTGGAAACGGTCGTGGAAGACCTCAAGAAGAACTCCAAGAAGGTCACCTCGAACGAGGAGATCGCGCAGGTGGCCACCATCTCGGCCAATGGCGACGCCGAAATCGGGCGCTTCCTCGCCGATGCCATGAAGAAGGTCGGCAACGAGGGCGTGATCACGGTTGAAGAGGCGAAGTCGCTCGAGACCGAACTCGACGTGGTCGAAGGCATGCAGTTCGACCGCGGCTACATCTCGCCCTATTTCGTCACCAACGCGGACAAGATGCGGGTCGAGATGGAGGACCCGTATATTCTCATCAACGAGAAGAAGCTCTCGGGGCTGCAGGAGCTCCTCCCGCTGCTCGAATCGGTGGTGCAGACCGGCAAGCCGCTGCTCATCATCGCCGAGGACGTCGAGGGCGAGGCGCTGGCCACGCTGGTCGTGAACAAGCTGCGCGGCGGGCTCAAGGTCGCGGCGGTAAAGGCCCCCGGCTTCGGCGATCGCCGCAAGGCGATGCTCCAGGACATCGCCGTCCTCACCGGCGGGCAGGCGATCTCCGAGGACCTCGGCATCAAGCTCGAGAACGTCACGCTCAACATGCTGGGCCGCGCCAAGAAGGTCACGATCGACAAGGAGAACACCACCATCGTGGGTGGCGCCGGCAAGAAGTCCGACATCGAAGCCCGCATCACCCAGATCAAGGCGCAGATCGAGGAGACCACCTCCGACTACGATCGCGAGAAGCTGCAGGAGCGCTTGGCCAAGCTCGCCGGTGGCGTCGCAGTGATCCGCGTCGGTGGCGCGACCGAGGTCGAGGTGAAGGAGCGCAAGGACCGCGTGGATGACGCCATGCACGCGACCCGCGCCGCGGTCGAGGAAGGCATCCTGCCGGGCGGCGGCGTCGCGCTGTTGCGCGCCACCGAGGCGCTCAAGAAGGTCCGCCCCCACAACGATGACCAGAAGACCGGGGTCGAGATCGTGCGCAAGGCGCTCTCCTGGCCGGCCCGCCAGATCGCGATCAACGCCGGCGAGGACGGCTCCGTGATCGTCGGCAAGATCATGGAGAAGGATCAGTACGGCTTCGGCTTCGATGCCCAGTCCGGCGAGTACGGCAACCTGGTGTCGAAAGGCATCATCGATCCGACCAAGGTGGTGCGCACCGCGCTGCAGGACGCGGCCTCCGTGGCCGGCCTGCTCATCACCACCGAGGCGATGGTGGCCGAAGTGCCGAAGAAGCAGACGCCTGCCATGCCGCCCGGCGCCGGCGGAATGGGCGGCGGAATGGACTTCTGATCGCTCCGCGATTCAATCCCGCTGCGAAGGCCCGGGTGCAAGCCCGGGCCTTTTTTTCGTCGCTCACTCCGCCGGCGCCACCGCCCGCGAGCGCTGCTTCTCCACCGCGTTGACGAGCACCGCGATCACCGCCGTCGCAAACACGAAGCCGAGCGCGATGGTGGCGGTCGTCCCCAGCACGAGGTCGAAACCGCCGCGCCCGTGCAGGAACGCGATCGCCGTCACCGCTGCGCCCGCGGCGAGGAAGGTGAGGAAATAGCGCACCGCGTAGACGCGGCCGCGCCAAGCGTCGGCGGTGTAGCGGGCGATGACGAGGTCGTTGACGGTGACTTGCGCATAGATCGCCGCCATCGTCACGGCGAGCGCCACGATCAGCATCTTGCCGCTGGTTTGCGCCGCCCACAGCACGCCCAGGAACTGGAGACTTGCGATCACAGCGAACAGAAGGTGGGGCGGGAATTTCTCCACCAGCCGGCCGACCGCGATCTGGGCGAGCGCGCCGCACATGAACACCGCCGTCGCCACGCCGCCGACCAGAACCAGCGGCACCTCGGAGCCGAGCCGCTCATCCACGATTTTCGGCAGCGCAACCGAGACGATGTTGAAAACGAGGCCGGCGCAGAGCGCGATCACGACGAACAGGCCGAAGATGGTCGCCGCCAAGGCGACGCCGAGCGGAACATCGGCTACCGTGCCGCGGCTCGCCTCCCTTCGTTTTTCTTCCGGGACGAGCCGCAGATAGACGACGGCGGTGACGACGCAGATCACGCCGGGCACCAGGAAGGCCGCGCGCCATCCCAAGCCGGCGACGAGCGCCGCCGTCGCGCCGGCGGCGAGGGCTGCGCCGAGATTGCCGCAAACGCCGTTGAAGGCGAGCGAGCGGCCGCGCAGGGTCGCGTGCTGGATCAGCATGGCGGTGCCGACGGGATGGTAGATCGCCGCGAACAGGCCGAGCGCCGTGAGCGCAACGGCGAGCACGACGAGATTCGGCGCGAGGCCCGCCGCCACGAGCGAAACGCCGCAACCGGCGTAGAACACCGCCATCATGTTACGCCGGCTCCAGCGGTCGCCAAGCCAGCCCGCCGGCAACGAGAACACACCAAAAGCGAGGAAGGCAGGCGTGCCGAGCGCGATCAGTTCGGCGTAGCTGCGGCCGTAAACGATCTCGAGCCCGATCACCACCGTCGGGAAGATCAGCATCACGTAATGGTCGAGCGCATGCGCCCAATTGATGAAGCCGATGGAGAGCTTGGCTTCGCTCGCAACCGCGGAGGCCGTCGCTGGAGGTGGCATGGAGCCCCAATGATGAATGCGCGCCGGCGGCGTGGTGCCGCCGTCCATGCGCATATAGCGCGATTTGCGGCGGCGTATCCATGCCTAAATCGCGGAGCAGATTTTCGCTTCTTGGCGAACAACCGCCGCGCGAACCCGCGCTCAACGGGACATGCCATTCGCGCCGGGAAGAATGGAATTGAGCTGCAGCCGCAGGTGAGGACGGACATCGGTTTCTCGATCGAGCCGAAGCTAAGCCGGCTGAGCCGGCCGATCGAGCATGCGCTCGATCTTGCTCGCCAGGATGTAGCCGTTCTCGTGCACGGTGCCGGCAAGCACTGTTAATCCAGCGTGCGCCGGAAGCGAGTGATCGCAATGATCATGGCGATCAGCATCAGGGCGGCGAGGGCGAGCGTATCGTAACGCAGGTCCGCAATCGCCGCGCCCTTGAGCATGATGCCGCGCACGATGCGAAGATAATGGGTGAGCGGCAGGAATTCGCCGATCCATTGCGCCCAGGCCGGCATCCCCGCGAACGGGAACATGAACCCCGAAAGCAGGATGTTCGGCAAAAAGAACATCATCGACATCTGCATTGCCTGCAGCTGATTCTGCGCGATGGTCGAAAAGGTGTAACCGATCGAAAGATTGGTCGTGATGAACAGCGTGCTCAGCAGCGCGAGCAGGAGGAGGCTCCCCAACAGCGGCACGCCGAACAGACCGATGCCGATTGCGATGATGAGGGCGGCCTGCACGAACCCGACGATGATGTAGGGGATGATCTTGCCGAGCATGATCTCGACCGGCGTGATCGGCATGGCCAAAAGGCTCTCCATGGTCCCGCGTTCGATCTCGCGCGTCACCGAGAGCGCGGTGAAGATCAGCATGGTCATGGTGAGAATGGTGCCGACCAAACCCGGCACGATATTGAACGATGTATTGGCCGCCGGATTGTAGCGGGCGTGGGTGCGGATCTCGAACGGTGGCGCCGCGCCGTCCGGGACCGCACGGTCGTGTTGCAGCGCGGTCTGCACCAACGTGCCGAGCGCGGCCATGGCCGAGCCGGCGGCCACCGGGTCGGTGGCGTCAGCGGCGACCAGGAGCGCGGGACGGTCGCCGCGACGCACCGCGCGCTCGAAATTGGCCGGAATTTCGATTGCGAACAGCACCGCGCCAGAAGCGAGCAGGTGATCGAACTCGGTCTTGTCCTGGACGATATGGGTGACGTCGAAATATGCGGTGTTTTGAATCGCCTTGAGGATCGAGCGGCCGAGATCGCTCTGCTCCTGCAACAGCACCGCGGTCGGCAAATGCCGCGGGTTGGTGTTGATGGCGTAACCGAACAGCAAAAGCTGAACGAGCGGGATCAGGATGATCATGGCGAATGAAACGCGGTCGCGCTTGAGCTGGATGAACTCCTTGATCAGCATCGCCCAAGTCCGCCGCCAGAAGCCGCCGAACGAGCGCCGGCGCGCTGCGCTCATGGCAGGCAGCGTGGTCATTGGAAATTGTCCTTGGCCCTGCCCATGAGGTCGATGAACACGTCCTCGAGCGATGGGTCCGAGCGCGTCCAAATGAGATCCGGGCGACCGCGGTAGGGCGCAACCGCAGCCTCGAGCGCCGCCTCCTCGCGCCCGCACACATGCAGGCTGGTGCCGAACGGCGCCACCATGTCGATGCCCGGACGTCGGCTCAACTCCTCGGCAAGCTTCGTCAGCCCCTCGGCGGGGCGAACTGGTCCCGGCCGGCAAGCCGATTCTGGCGCTGTTGCCGCCCGGAAACCCGTCAACGAAGCGAATCTGCCCAAGCTCAAGTTCGGCGATCCCATCACCGTGACGTGTGACGGCTGCGAGCGCGACATCACCGCCAAGATCAGCTTCATCTCCCGCACCTCGGAATTCACGCCGCCGGTGATCTACAGCATGGACGAGCGCGCCAAGCTCGTGTTCTTGATCGAAGCGCGGCCGGAGCGGCCCGAGCGCCTGCGCGTCGGCCAACCCGTGAGCGTCGCGCTTTCGGATCGACGCCCGCGGTCGGCTCGTCGAGGAGCAGAAGCTGCGGGTTCGGCAGCGTGCAGGCGCCGAGCGCAAGCCGCTGCTTCCAGCCACCCGAGAGCTCGCCGGCAAGCTGCGCCTCGCGGCCTTCGAGTCCAAGCCGCTCGATCATCGCGCGCGACGCCGCCGTCGGGTCGGCGACCCCGTAGAGGCGCGCGACGAATTCCAGGTTCTCGCGCACCGAGAGATCCTGGTAGAGGCTGAAGCGCTGCGTCATGTAGCCGACGTGGCGCTTGATCTCGTCCGCCTGGGCGCGGATGTCGTAGCCGAGGCAGGTGCCGCTGCCTTCGTCCGGAGTGAGCAGCCCGCACAACATCCGGATGGTCGTGGTCTTGCCCGAGCCGTTGGGGCCGAGGAAGCCATAGATTTCGCCGCGCTTGACCCGCATTGACAGGTTGCGCACGACCTTGCGGCCGTCGAAGGATTTCGTCAGCCCCTCGACGTCGATGGCGATATCCGGCGCCGCCGTCACTGGCCTTGCCCCAGCGCGACGCTCACGGGTTGGCCGACGCGCAGGCGCTCGGGCCGTTCCGGCCGCGCTTCGATCAAAAACACGAGCTTGGAGCGCTCGTCCATGCTGTAGATCACCGGCGGCGTGAATTCCGAGGTGCGGGAGATGAAGCTGATCTTGGCGGTGATGTCGCGCTCGCAGCCGTCACACGTCACGGTGACGGGGTCACCGAATTTGAGCTTGGGCAGATTCGCTTCGTTGACGAAGAATCGCACCTTCAGGTTTCCGGGGGGCAACAGCGCGAGGATCGGCTTGCCGGCCGGGACCAGTTCGCCCCCGCGGTAATAGATCTGCTGGACCGAGCCAGTGACGGGGCTGAAGACTTTGCGGCGGGAGAGCCTGGTCTGCGCCGAGTTGAGCCTCGCCTGCGCGGTGCGCAGCGCGGCCTCGGCGTCGTCCAGGTTTTTTTGCGTCCCGGCCTGCGTTTTCAACAGCTGCTGCGCGCGGTCGTAGGCCTGCTGCGCGTTCTTCACCGCGGCCTCCTGCATGGCGACGTCGGCCTGCTGCAGATCGGGATCGATCGTGAACAGCAGCATGCCGCGCTCGACCTGATCGCCTTCTCGCACCGTGAGCGTCTCGACGCGACCGGCCTCGTCGGGACCGACGAAAATCAGTTCGGCCTCGACCCAGCCCTGAAAGGTCGACTCTTTTCGAGCATCGCAGGCGGCGAGCAGGAGGGCTGCGAGCAATGCGAGCGCAAAGCGGCGGCCGCTCATGTGGCGCTCCTCGCCCCGAACAGCACATCGAGGTGCGCGCGCATGAGTTCGCGCACGTCGAGCGGAGCCAAGCGCCCGAACAGGGCGTTCCATATGATGGCGACAAGGGCGGGCGCCACCAGCAATTGCGGAAAGCGGGCGAGCGCGTCGTGGGGGAGTTCGCCGCGTTCCACCGCCAAGGTGAGCCGGGCGCGCATGACCGGCAGCACGCGCGCGATGACCTCGCGATAGTAGACCTCGGCGAGCCTGGGAAACCGCGACCCCTCGGCGATGATCAGCCGGATCACGTCCTTGCGGCGCGTGCCGTAGATTTCGTTCACGAACAGGTCGACGATCATCTCGACCACGGCCCGAATGGGCAGATCGCGCAGCGCCGCCGCCTCGATCGTGCCCACCAGCGGGCTCAGCATCGCCCGCACGAGTTCCTGGAACAGGCTCTCCTTGTCGCGGAAGTGGAGGTAGATCGTGCCCTTGGCGACGCCGGCGCGGCGGGCGACGTCGTCGAGCCGGGTGGCGGCAAAGCCGCGGGCGGCAAACTCCTCGAGCGCGGCGGCGAGAATGGCCGCGCGCCGTTCGTCCCGGCGCGCCGCACGCGTCCCCCGCCCCCCAGCGGCTCTGCCGGCGCGCCCGGCGCGGCGCCTTCCCGCACTGCTGAGGTCGTCGACCATGCCGTCCTCAAAATGACTGACTGGTCAGTCATAATATAACGACGGCGCGGAAGGGTCGCAACCCCCTTCAAGTCAGACCGGAAGCGCTTCTGGAGAGCGGCTGGACCTGCGCTCTTTCTGGCGAAACGAAGCCAACCGGAACGTCTGTGGGCACCGGCTTTTGAGGCTTGCAAAGCGCGCTGACCCGCAAGCGTGGCCAGCGACGATCGAGCCCGTCCTCATTTTATTTTGGCCAAACGAAACCAGCAGCGCGAGGCGATCGGCCGCCCTCATTTTGGCCAAACGAAGCCAGCAGGAAGAAACTTCTATGCCCTGGCGCTTGGCCGTGCGTGGCCTCGCGTGCGCTAGTCGAGGGGCCACCTGAGGAGAACGAGATGGGACGGACTTTCGCTGCGTTTGTCGTTGCCGCTTCCTTGCTGGCGGTGGCCTCGTCCGAGGCCTCGGCGTGGGTTTGCTTTGCGACCGGACTCGGTTCCAGCGGAAGGGCCCGCAGCTACGACATCATCGATGCCAAACTCTTCGCGCTGCGGCGCTGCGAGCGCAACAGCCCGGTGCCGATCTGCACTCTCTTGTGGTGCCGTCCCGGCGGCTGATCGAACTGCGCAATGATCCGTCCCGGGCCGCGCGCCCGGCACGTTCATTTCGAGAAAGCGCCCTCGATTGCGGCTTTGACGCCGACGAGCGCCTCCGGCGTGTCGACGTCGACCAGCGCGGCCTTGCCCTCGAGCGGGACTTCGACCACCGCCTCGCCGTAGCGGACGATGAAGTGGCGCGCGCCCACATCGCCTTCGATCGCCATCAGCTCGGGAAAGAACCGCCGCGACCACAGCACCGGATTGCCCCGCCTGCCCTCGACGGTCGGCATCACGATGAGCGCGCCGCGGTCGGGATCGAAGGCGGCGATGAGGCGGTCGATCAGGCCCGCATCAACCTGCGGCATGTCGCCCAGGCAGACGATCGCGCCGTCGGCGTCCGCCGGCACGGCGGCGATGCCAGCGCGCAGCGACGCGCCCAGCCCCTGGGCAAAGTCCGGATTGTGAACGAGCTGGACCGGTAACCCCGCGAGCGCCTTCTCGACCTCTGCGCGCTCGTGTCCCACCACGACGATGACCGGATTGGCGCGCGACGCCAGCGCCTCCTCGACCACGATGCGCACGAGCGGGCGGCGCGCGATCTCGGCGAGCAGCTTGTTCGGTCCGCCCATGCGCGTCGAACGGCCGGCGGCGAGCACGACGCCGGCGATCCGCCGGCGCGAGGCGGCCGGCGGCTCCGCGCGCGGCTGCGGCCGCGTGACGATTTCCATCAACAGCCCGCCGACGCCCATGCCGGTGATGGCCGCGCGCGGCACGTCGAGGCCCGCCAGCAATCGCATGAGCACCCAGTCGAAACCGTTTTCCTTCGGCGAACGCGCGCAGCCCGGTGCGCCGATCACCGGACGGTCGCGCGCGGAAGCGATGAGCAGAAGATTGCCGGGATCGACCGGCATGCCGAAATGCTCGATGCGCCCGCCGATCGCCGCGACCGCGGCGGGGATGACGTCGCGTCGGTCGGCAATGGCGGACGCCCCAAACACGATGACGAGCTCGGCGCCCTCCCCCAGCACCTCCTCGATCGCGGCTGCGAGCGCGCCCTGCTCATGCGCCACGCGACGCTCCGCGACGATGCCGGCGCCCGCGGGTGCCAGGCGTTCCTCGGTGACCTTTAAGGTCTTTTCGATGACCTTGGCGGCGAGGCCCGGCAACAGCGTGGAGACGACGCCGATCTTGCGAATGCGGTAGGGCGCGATCCGCACCAGCGGGCGCGCGGCGTTGGCGACCGCGAGCGCCGCATCGCGCGCTTTGCCCGCGACTGCGAACGGAATGATTTTGACGGTGGCGATCATCTCCCCCGCGACCACCGGCTTGTAGGCTGGCAGCGTCGCGAAGGTGATCGACTCGTCGACCTGGTTGAGGCGGTCGATCGCATCCTTGTCCACCACCAGCACGCCGGCGGTCTCGGCAAAGAGGTTGGCGCGGCCGGTGAAGGCCCGCTCGACGTGCACCCCTTCGCCCGCGACCGCCGCCGCGATCTCGGCCGCGGCTTCGTCCTCCGAGACGTCGCCGGGTTCGATCCGCGCCACCACGATCTCGGTGATGCCTGCGGCTTTGAGCGCGGCGATCTCGACCTTGCCGATCAAGGTGCCCTTCTTCAACACGAGGCCGCTCTGGCGGATCGAATGGACCGCGACCGAGCCCTCGGCGTCGGCCACCGGTACCGCGCCGAATTTCATGACCTCTGCTCCGCGGACTGACGCAGCTGCACCGTGATCTCGCCCATGATGGCGACCGCGATCTCGGAGGGCGACACCGCGCCGATGTCGAGACCGATGGGCGCATGGATGCGCGCGAGCGCGGCATCGGATATGCCCTGCGCCTTGAGCCGCTCGACGCGGCGTCCGTGCGTCTTCTTCGAGCCGAGCGCGCCGATATAGAAGCAATCGCGCGCAAGCGCATGGGTGAGCGCGGGGTCGTCGATTTTGGGATCGTGGGTGAGCGCGACGAAGGCGGTATAGCGATCGATGCCGAGCGGCGGCAATGCGACGTCGGGCCACTCAGCGATCACCTTCACGTCGGGAAACCGCTCGATCGAAGCGAAGGCGGTGCGCGGATCGACGATGGTCACGTCGTAGCCCAGGAGCCTCGCGA
>VAZL01000087.1 GCA_005883445.1 Alphaproteobacteria bacterium
GCTCGTCACATTCGGCCCGACATCGACGACGATGCCGGCACCCTCGTGGCCGAGAATGGCCGGGAACAGTCCTTCCGGGTCGGCCCCCGAGAGCGTGAATTCGTCGGTGTGACAGATGCCGGTAGCCTTCACCTCGACCAGCACTTCGGAGGCTTTCGGGCCCTCCAGCTCGACTTCCGTGATCGTGAGCGGCTTGCCCTTTTCCAATGCAACGGCGGCGCGGGTTTTCATGGCGGTTTTGCTCCTCGGCATCTTGGTTGGCACGAGCTGAGGTGAAGGACGCAGAGGCAAAGATCACCGCCAGGAGCGGAACCCCGCAAGCGTAATGGCGGCGAGGGTAACAGCCTCACGTAGATTCCCACTCACCCGTCCCAACGATGGCGGTCAGGCGATCGTATGGGTTCCGGCCCCGGACCATGCGAATTCCCAGGTCGAGAAAAAACTTCAAGTATCGATGGAAAAGCATTACACAAAGAAGCCTGACTGAAATTGAACCTTCTCGCAAGAGCGCGGCCGCTCGGAAGGCGCAATCTGAAATCTTCGGAGCGAGCCGTCTCACGAGGACGTGACCCGTCCTGCGGCGCGCTCATTGCGCCGTTACCAAACCAACTTTGGGAGGACATGCTATGGCAACGATGTCAATTCATCCGGCAGTGGACAACGGCGTGAGGCCCGGCTCGGCGAACTTCGCGGGGGGCACGCTCGCGTGCAAATGCGCGAGCAATCCCGTCGAGGTGAGCGTTACGTCCCAGTGCGCCTATAATCACGTCTGTGGATGCACCAAATGCTGGAAGCCCGCGGGCGCGATGTTCTCGCAAGTCGCGGTCGTGCCGCGCGACAAGCTCCGTGTGTCCAAGAATGCCGACAAGCTCAAAGTCGTGGATGCCAATGCCGCCATTCAGCGCTACGCCTGCAGGGATTGCGGCGTACACATGTACGGCCGCATCGAGAACACCAAGCATCCGTTCTACGGGTTCGACTTCATCCACACCGAGCTTTCAAAGGACCAGGGCTGGGCGCCGCCCGAGTTCGCAGCATTCGTCTCCTCGATCATCGAGTCCGGCACGCCGCCCGGGCAAATGGGCGCGGTGCGGTCTCGATTGAAGGAGCTGCATCTGGAGCCCTACGACTGCCTTTCGCCGGGCTTGATGGATGCGATCGCCACCCACGTCGCCAAGGCGTCGGGGGCGCTTGCAGCCTGAGCCCTATGGCTGCGGCCTCGGCATCGACGGGCTGAGGAGCTCATTGCAGCGCGAATCTGGGCGGCCGATCTTTGCCCGGCCGTCGGTGGAACGTTTCCGCCGCCATCAAGGACATCACCGGCGGCAGTCCGTCAGTTGCTTTTCCTCGATTGAGAAGACCGCACCTTCCCGCACCTCGACGTTGCGCACGATGCACACGCGGCCGGTCTTATCGCTGAGCTTGACGTCGTAGCGCCCGGGTTCGACGCCGGTGATGCGCAAGCGCTCGTCGTGGTCAACCGTTCCGTCCCGGTCATTCTTGCATTGGTCGGGGCCCCAGCTGTCTTTCCCCGCCGGCGACATCTGGAACGTCGTGATCGTGTACAAGGTGAGATTCCAGAATCGAATACCCTTGCGGTCCTGGGCCGCCGCGGAAGAAGCCACGAGTCCGAACGCGATCGAAACAAGCAACACGCCGCGCATTCCCGCCTCCCGCAAGGTGTGCATCGGTTGCGTGGCCGCCATCGAGGAAGGCCTCATTGGCGCAGCAGACGCTCGATGTTCTGCGCCTTGTCGAAATTCTTGGCGGCGTCGAGTCCGATCGGCTCAATCAGCCTGGTCGAGGCGAGGTCCGCCCCATTGAAATCGGCGCCGTCAAGCGTGACGCGGGCAAGCGTCGCGCCGCCTAAGGCCGCGCCCCGCAGCGAGGCATTGGTGAGGTCCGCATCCTGGAGCGATGCGAATTCGAGGTCGACGCGCGACAGATCCGCATCGCGCAGGATCGCCCGCTCGAGATTGCTGGATTTGAGTATCGCGCGCATCAGCCCCATGGACTGATTCTTCATGTCGGCGCCGAGGTTGGCGCCCGTGAGCACGGTGCCGACCAACCTTGCTCCGGTTAGATCGGCGGTGATGCGCGCGCCTGAGAGATCGGCTCCATCGAGCGTTGCACGTTGCATTTGCGCGGCAAAAATGCTGGCGCGTGTGAGGCTCGCTCGGCTGAGATCGGCCTCCACGAGCCAAGCTTGATCGAGAATCGCCCGGTCGAGTTTTGCATCGCGAAGTTTGGTCTTGTTGAGCCTCGCGCCGCGCAAAATGGCGCCGGAAAGATCGAGGCTGGAGAGATCGAGACCCGAGAGCTTCTTGCCCGCGAGATCGGCCGGCTTAAGGGATGTCGCGGAAGCGATGGCAGCCTCGACGTCTGCGCGCGTCATTTCCGCCGACGCCATCTCCGGCGACGTCAGATCGACGTGCTGCATCATACCTTGCGAGGCTCCGGGAATGGCGGAGGCAAGACCGAACATCGCCACTGCACCGATCCGGATCGACGCGCGTATCATCGTCTTCCTCTGTCTCGGTGTCTGCTGTTCCCTGAGCCGCCGGTTGACCGGTGGCAACAGGCCACTTGAGCCACTCGATTGAGCGCATAACATGATTTCTTGCAACGTGCATGCAGGCAATCAAAGGACAACGACCATGATGCTTTTGCAAGGCGCAGGGCGGTTGGGCTTGGTGCTGGCGGCGGCCGCTGCGGCGCAGTTTGCGGCCGGTGCTGCCGAACTCAACGATTATCCGACGGCGGCGCGTGCCGACTACGTCTTTGCCTGCATGAAGACCAACGGGGAAACGCGGCCAGCGTTGGAGAAGTGCTCCTGCTCCATCGATGTGATCGCATCGATCCTACCGTACGATCGCTACATCGCAGCGGAAGCGGTCTTGAGCCTTTCACAGGTGCCCGGACGATTCGGAGCCATGTTCCAATCGCCTGAACAAGCAAGAGCTGCGACCAATGATCTCAGGCGCGCGCAGGCCGAGGGCGAGGTGCGCTGTTTCTAACCGTCGCCTGGCGGAGGCAACCGCTGCATGCAAGGCGCCTTCTGCCGCGCACCGAACGGCGGTCGGCGGGGTGGGCTCAGCCATCGGCGATGGCGCGCTCGTTGCGAAGGATCGCGCGCATGGACGCGCCCCTTGGCCCTCCGTCCGTTACTTCAAGAAAGCGACGGTCCCCGGCGCGCGTGGGAGTGGGCAGCCCAAAGCATCTGCGAGTGGGCAAGGCGAAGCGTGCGCGAGTGGGCAAAACTGCCATCCCCGGCGCGACGCAAAAAACGCCAACGCCGATCGCCTCGTGACGCTTCACGCCAAATTTATTTCATCGCATGGGTGGCTTGCGCAAGGGAAATTGATGGCCCCAACGTTTTTGGTTGCGATCGATCAGGGCGGGGAATAGATTTTCTGGCGGCTTCCGGCTTCAACGACGTCAGCTCAACGGGAATCCTGACGTATTCGTAAGCCAGACGGGGCGTAAGTATCGGAAAGCGACGTGCCCTTTGCGCCTCGTTGCGCTGTGACACGCTGCCGGAAGCTTTCCCACCGAACGGGTGCCGACCCGCGGCACTACGCGTGCTCTTGCGTCGGTCACCCGCGGCATTGTCGCAGGGAGGATACCGATGCGCAATTTCCTGCTCACGACTTGCGTGGGCGCCGTAGCGATCTTCGCTATGGGC
>VAZL01000088.1 GCA_005883445.1 Alphaproteobacteria bacterium
TTCCTCCGATCGTTTCCATGGCGATTGGCGCGACGATAGACACCCGTTCCGGCCCGTTCAATGAGGCCTCTCGCCGCTCGCAAACGCCAACCCCGCCACTGACCACTCATTCCCGCGTCGTCAGCACGGACAGGGTGACCGAGCACAATGCCGCGAAGGTCACGACCGCATTGGCGGCATGCGAATACTCCCACTCCCGGCGCAATTGCTCCCAATTGTCCGGGATCATCATCCAATTGTTGGTCGCCTGATTGGCGGCGTAGGTCCAGATGAAGAAGACGACGAGCGTGAGGGCGATGAAAAGAAACGCGAACAGCGCGAGAACGAACGGCGCGCCCCGACCGCGCAGCAACAGCGCCAGCGCCAGATTGGCGATCAGCGCGCCGATCAAGGCGACGCCGAACAAGCTCCAGCCGCGGTAGATGTTCTGCACGATGAAATACTGCTCCGCCACCAGGTTGATCTTGTTGGGGAGCGCGAACAGATGCGCGCCGCTCGGTACCAACGCAAGCGCGGTGAGCGTGAGCGCAAGGAATTGAACGATCTTGAGGGGCACGATCGGAACTCTGCCGAGCCGCCTTTGGCACGTCAATCCGGCTGCACGGCGTTGCGCGCGTCCCATTTGCGCTGCAGCAGCCTACGGCGCGTCCCGCCGCAAGGCTCTTTGCACCGGCCGCCGTCACCGATAAGCTCAACCTCCAGCGAGTCATCAAGAACCGCAGCTTTCGCC
Organism: Alphaproteobacteria bacterium; assembly: GCA_005883445.1. Classification (GTDB taxonomy): domain Bacteria; phylum Pseudomonadota; class Alphaproteobacteria; order Rhizobiales; family Xanthobacteraceae; genus VAZQ01. The sequence goes on from VAZL01000088.1 coordinate 731, forward strand.
CACCGGTATCCGGTGAAGGCGCAAGCGAGGGAAAGCACCATCGAGGGGGCACGGTGATGACCGAAGCAACATCGCATCACTACATTCCCGCGCTCGGCAACATTTACAGCGCGGTCGACGAATATGCCGAACCGATCTTGCGCATCGCGCTCGGCGCGATCCTCATTCCGCACGGCATGCAGAAGCTGTTCGGCGCATTCGGCGGCATGGGGTTTGCCGGCAACGCCGCGCTGTTCGATCGGATCGGCTTCACGCCCGGCATATTCTGGGGCACGCTGGTCGGCTGCACCGAATTGATCGGCGGTACCCTGCTGGTGCTGGGACTGTTCACGCGCTTCGCGGCGGCGGCAGTCGTCATCTTCATGATCATGGGAGTGAAATTCACCTCGGCGAAGGGCTTTTTCTGGACGCAAGGCGGCTCGGAATACGCGCTGCTGATCGGCTTCTGCGCGCTGTTCTTCCTGATCCGCGGCGGCGGCACTTGGTCGCTCGACCGCGCGATCGGGCGGGAACTCTGATCGAGCGCGCCGAAGCGAGCGCCATTCGTCTCGCGCTTCGGCTTCACCGTCGCGAGCTATCGGTATCAGTCATATCGGCAAGGCTAGGAGGGAACCATGTCCAACCACGCAAGCGAGTCGTCACTTCCCGTTCTGTCCCACGCGGATGGCTTTGCGGCCAGCGCCAGCGACGCTTTATTGCTGGTCGGCCGCGTGCTGCTGGGCTGGCTCTTCCTCACGAGCGCGTGGGGCAAGTTCATGAACATGGGCGGCTATGTCGGCTATCTCACAAATCTGAAAGTGCCCAACCCCGGGTTCTTCTCCTGGATCGGCGCTCCGGTCGAATTCTTGATCGGCCTCACTCTGATTCTAGGTTTTGCCACCCGCTATGCCGCCCTGGTGTGTCTCCTCTTCCTCATCGTCGCCACCGCGCTCGCCCACCGCTATTGGGAATATCCGGCCGCCCAGGTGATGGCCCAGTACAACAACTTCCTCAAAAATCTTGCGCTCTTCGGCGGCACCTTGGTGTTGTTCGTGACCGGTGCGGGCCGCTTCAGTGTCGATCGAATGCTGTCGAAGAAGGACTGAACCGTGGCGGGCTGAGCCTCAGGTCCACAATTCTCTGGTGGCAAGCCGCGCGCCCTCCGCCAGCGCTTCGAGCTTCGCCCACATGATCGAGGGGTGGACCCGCCGGTAGAACGGTCCTTGCGCGAAGCCGCAATCCGTTCCCGCCAGCACGTTCTCGCGTCCGAGGAGCCGCGCGTAGCGGATGATGCGCTCGGCGACGAGCTCGGGATGTTCCACCACGTTGGTGGCGTGGCTGATGACGCCCGGGATGAGCACCTTGCCCGCGGGCAGCTTCACATCCTTCCACACCTTCCATTCGTGCTCGTGACGCGGATTGGCGCCCTCGATCACGTAGGCGCCGACATTCACCTTGAGGATGAGGTCGACGATGTCCTCGAGTGGCACGTCCGTGGTATGCGGTCCCGGCCAGCTTCCCCAGCAGACGTGATAACGCATGCGATCGGGCGGCAGTCCCTCGATCGCGTGGTTGAGCACCTCCATGTGCGCGGCGACCCATTCGCGGTAGTCGGCAAAGCTTGCCGGCGGCACCATGCGATCGTAGCTCACGGCGGCGCGCGCGTCGTCGAGCTGCAGCACGAAACCGGCATCGACGATCATCTTATATTCCGTGCGCATCGCCGCGCCGATGGCGAGGAGGCACTCCTTGTCGTTGGCGTAATATTCGTTCTTGCGGTCCGGGATGACGCTCGCGGGCGCGGCGACCGGCAGGAACGCCTCTTCGACCTTCACGCCTTGGAGCGCAGCCTTGAAATTGTGGATGTCGCGCTCGAGCTCCGCCTGCCCGGTATAGGCGATGGGTCCGACGCAGACCGAGTCCGTCCTTGTTGCCACCTCCTCGCGCGCGTCGAGCTCGGCGTAGAACTCGGCGAAGCGTTCTCGATCGGCGCCACGCTGAAATGGATTGGCGCCTGACTTGATCGGACGGCGCTCGAAGCCGCTCAAGCGTTCGAGCGCGTATTGCGACCAGCTGATCGATTTCCCGAATTCGCCGTCGCTGATCACGTCGATGCCGGCCTCGGCTTGCCGGCGGACGATGGCGCCGACCGACTGGGTCAGGCACGTCTCATAGGCTTTCGCGGCGACCGCTTCGCCGGCCTGCTTCGCGCGCAGGAACGCCTGCAGCGGCTCGGGCCGGATCAGGCTGCCCACATGGGTGGTGAGAATTCGATCGCTGCTGCGTTTCATTGTGTCGGCTCGACGTTCGACATGGCGTCGGGCTTCTAGCAGAGGTCGATGGCCGCGGCCAATCGGCGCGAAATAATCGGTTGTGAACGAGGGCTTCGCTCGGCAAATTGAAGCTCCCAGGACCATCCATGACCCGCCCGCTCGCCAGGCTCGAAGCCGCCGAACCGCTGCCGACGCGGCCGGCCATCCGCATCCGCGATCTGCGCAAGGTGTTCGGGCAGCTCGTTGCGATCGATGGCGTCTCGCTCGACATCGCTCCGGGCGAGTTCTTTATGATTGTCGGCCCGAGCGGATGCGGCAAGACCACGCTGTTGCGCATCCTTGCCGGCCTCGACTCCGTTACCTCCGGCGCCATCGAGATCGAGACGCCACATTCGCAGCGGCCGGTGAATTCGATGATCTTCCAGGGCGACTCCATCTTCCCCTGGATGACGGTGTGGGACAACGCCGCCTACGGCCTCAAGATGCGGCGCGTGCCGTCCGCCACCGTCAAGGAGGTGGTCGGCCACTATCTCGCGCGCACCGGTCTCACCCGTTTCGCCAAGTATTATCCACACCAACTTTCCGGCGGCATGCGTCAGCGCGTGTCGATCGCGCGCGCGTTCGCCAATGATCCCGAAATTCTGCTGATGGACGAGCCGTTCTCGGCGCTCGACGCGCAGAACAAGCTGCTGTTGCAGGAAGAGTTGCTGCACATCTGGGAGGAGCACAAGAAGACCGTGGTGTTCATCACCCATTCGGTGGACGAGGCGGTGTTTCTGGGGGATCGCATCATGGTCATGACGGCGCAGCCGGGGAAGGTGAAGACGTTCGTGCCCGTGCCGCTCGCGCGGCCGCGCAACATCATGGAGCTGCAGAAGATGCCGCAATTCGGCGAGCTGATTGCGCACATCTGGTCGAGCCTGCGCGAGGAGGTGCACCGTGCGCGCCAGCAGGAGGAGGAGATCAAATCATGAGCGTGCAAACGATTTCGACCGGGTCGCAGGCCGCCTCGAAAATGTCCGCGCGCACGCGCGATCGGCTGTTGAACATCATCTCGCCGCTTGCCCTTCTCGTTTTGTGGGAGCTTTGTGCCCGCTTCGGCTTCATCGACACCAGGTTTTTTCCGGCTCCCTCGAGCGTCGTCTCGACGATGATCGAGATGTTGCGCACGGGCGAGCTCGTCACCCACACCGCCGTGAGCATGCAACGCCTGTTCTATGGCGCGATCCTCGGCGGCGTGCCGGCGCTCGTCCTTGGCATCGTCATGGGGCTCAACCGGCCGATCCGCGCGCTGTTCGACCCGCTGATCGCGGCGACTTATCCGGTGCCCAAGAGCGCGATCCTGCCGCTGGCGCTGTTGATCTTCGGCCTAGGGGAGGCCTCGAAAATCTTCATGGTGGCGGTCGGGGTGTTCTTCCCGGTGGTCATCAATGCGACGACGGGCGTGCTCGAAATCAACAAGATCTATCTCGATGTCGGACGCAACTACAAAGCCAACCGCTGGAACACGTTCTGGACCATCGCGCTCCCCGGCGCGCTGCCGGTGATCATGACCGGCTTCAAGCTCGGGATCGGCGTCGGGCTCGTGCTGATCGCGGTGGCTGAAATGGTGGGCGCAAAGAGCGGGCTCGGCTATCTGATCTGGAGCGCGTGGAGCACGTTCGCGGTCGAACAGATGTATGTCGGCCTGTTCGTGATCGCGATCATCGGCTTTCTGATTACGCTCATCCTCAACGAGCTCGAGCGCGTCATCATCCCGTGGAAGGCGGATGCTACCTAGCAATAACAATTAGTTAGAAGTTGTGGAACCAATAACGCTGCAAGCAGAGGCACCGCTTGTGGACGGACATTGAGCCGACATCGCCGAATGACCGAGTGAGCGTTACTATCAAACGGTCCTGGGCCGCGGCGGCTTTTGCCGACCCAATCCGTTTCCGGGCACGCCATACGGGACCGGCTACACCTGGTCAGGTCCGAAGCGCTAGAGCTGCGGCGGGTTCGCCGCCAGTGAGACACGCTCACCGCTTACGGCATCGGTGTGCAAGCAAAATGAGATAGCTTTGCGGAGATCACTATGCCAACCGTAAATCTAACAGGGATATTGTCCGAGGCAGGAAGGATATCCTCCGTAGGAGGAAGGATAGGGGGAAGGATATCCTCCGTAGGAGGAAGGATATCCTCCGTAGGCACGTCTGTAGGCTCGACGATAGACCCGGCGAACGTGCCGACGGGAGGGTCCATAATACTGTGCATTAGCGTGTGACACCGTTAGCAGTGGCACCGCAGGGCCCACTTGCGACCACTGAAGCGACAAGGGCACCGCCGCCAATAACGCGGCACCACCGACGATCCCAATCATACTGAGCTTTTTCATGATCGTTCCTTCACGATGATATCGCCGCCCATATTGAGGCACCGCGGCGGAATGAGCTTCGGGGCACGCGGCGGCGGTGGGTTCAGGGCGGCGCATATCGGCAGGGCGCGCATCGGCGGCGCGCATATTGCTGCCCGTTCAGTTGGAGTTGGCCGTTCGCAGCGTGCAAGCGTCGCGGCAGCGCGGCTCGGCGGCGCGGGCAACCGGTTCACCGCCGCGTCGGCCCACAGGCTCGGGGGTGCCGCGGCACGCATGGGCGACCCGGGTCGCCGGGTGTTCGGCAACCGCGCCATCGCTAACGTGGCGTTGCAATCGCAATTCGGGCAGGCGCGCTCCACGGCGGGTTCTTCGGTTCGGCCTGGCCTTGGTGGCGTGGCGGGCTCGTTCTCGGCTGGTTCGGACCGCTGTTCTGGCCTTACGCCCATTACGACTTGTTCGATTACGTTTACTGGCCGTATGCCTATGACGACTTCTGGCCCTATGCTTACGACGACGTCTATTACGGCATCTACGGTCCTTACGCCTATTACGGCCCCTCTGGCGTCCCTGGCAGAAGCGGCCGCGGCGTGAGCTACAGGCGCTATGGCGGGAGTTCCGGGCAATATGCGGCGACCACAAATGGCCTCGGCCGGCGCGCCGCCGAAGTTTGCAGCAACCAGGCGCCGGAACTCACAGACTGGCCGATCGAGCGCATTTCCGAGGTGGTGCAGCCGACTGATGCACAGCGTCCGGCGCTCGATGAATTAAGGGCCGCAAGCGCCAAAGCCATCGAGATGCTCCAGTCCCGGTGCCCAAAGGACTTGCCGAGCATCCCGACCGGACGGCTGGCGGCGACGGAGAGCCGGCTGCAGGTCATGCTTGCCGCCGTGCAGACCGTGCGTCCAGCGCTTGAGCGCTTCTACCAATCGCTCAGCGACGAGCAGAAGGCGCGCTTCAACGCCATCGCGCCGACGGATGATGCCGCCGCCGGCAAGGACCGGCGCGATCTCGCGAAGTTTTGCGATGAGAAGTCGCCGGGCGTCACCGACCTGCCGATCGACCGCATCGGCCAGGCGGTCCAGCCCACGCCGGCGCAGTCGGGGCCGCGCTCGACGAATTAACGGATGCCTCCGTCAAGGCGGCGGAAGGCCTTAAGGTCAGTTGCCCGGCCTACCAAATGCTCACCCCCACGGGTCGGGTCGAGGCGATGGAGAAGCGGCTCGACGCCACGCTTGGCGCAGTGAAGACCGTGCAGCCCGCGCTCGCGAAATTTTACAATTCGCTGAGCGATGAACAGAAGGCGCGCTTCAATTCGCTGCGTTTGGCCTCCCGCCCGGCGGGGTGAAGAACGATCGTCACTATAGCCTGGGCGACGCCGTCCCGAGACACCCGATCACCGGCATCGGCCGCTGCTGCGCGCGCAGCAAAGGGCCATTCCGCCGCAGCCGCGCCACCGAGCAGTGCGATGAACTCACGCCGCTTCATGTCGATGGCCGCACTAAAAATATTGTTAGTAATACTAACGGCATTTGCCGGCTTGAGTTTCAAAATCGGAAAGCCGCAAGCTGATAATATGCAGGGGCTATCAGCAGGGGGATTTTATTGAATGGGCAGGTTGCACGACAAAGCCGCGTGGCATCGCCGGGCGCGCCGTCAGCTTCAGTACGAGCCTCTTTGTGCGGTGTGCCTGAGCGAAGGCACGATCGTCGCTGCACGTATTGCGGACCATGTCGAGCCGCATCACGACGATCCGATCAAATTCTGGAATGGTAAGCTGCAATCGCTGTGCGCGCACTGTCACGAGAGCCGCAAGAAACGGTCCGAACATCGCGGGCTCGACAATGTGATTCGGAGTCGATGGTTGGCCGATCGATCCCAATCACCCGGTGTATAGGCAGAGAAGCTGAGGCGGCGCTGAAAAATAACCGGCCCTAGGGAAACGCAATGCCCCCTAGGGCCGAGCGATCCCTCAGAGTGACCGGTGGGATCCCGGGTGAACTGTCTCCAAGGAAACCGCCTCGAACATCAACACAACAATCAATGACAATTCCATTACACCGCTTCGGCTGTCCAAAAGT
>VAZL01000089.1 GCA_005883445.1 Alphaproteobacteria bacterium
CGCATATAGACCCGGTTGAATCCCTTTTCTATCGCCCGATGGGTTTCGACAAACCCCATGTGCGCGTACATGGACAAATTCTCCGTCATCGCCGCGTTGGTGTAGAGCCGTATCGCCGCCAAGCGACGGCGCTTGGCCTCGCCGACGGCATGATCCATGAGCTGGCGCCCGAGACCTTCGCCCTGCCGCGCCGGGTCGATCGCAATGTTGTCGATGACGTAGGCATCGGTTTCGGGCCAGGCGATCATATAGCCGTCGACCGCTCCCGCCGTCCCGATCACCACGACACGGCCCACGGCGACCTCCGCGGCAAAATCGGCCACCATCGGCGCCGGCTCGCGTCCGATGCGCGGCACGTATTTGCCATAGGCGGCACGCGCGATCGCGCCGATGCGCGCCGTGTCCTCTGCCGTGGCTTTGCGGATCAGCGGCGGCATGCTGCCCGCTTTGCCGCTGCTCTTGAAGCATCAGCGGACATAACGAGGACGCCGCGAAATCGAAGTCATGACCGAGCGCCGGTGATCGAGTGAGGCGGCAGAGCTTAGGTCCACCGAGATGAGCCGTTGACTCCAAAAAGATCGCAGTTTCTACTCTCTTCGGCTGCATTCGTGCTCCGTCCGGCCGTCAGTCGGACGATGAAGCGTTCAGGTGTTCCATGGCAGCAGACATCTTTGCAAAGATCGGGGACATCAAAGGGGAATCCCTCGACGACAAACACAAGGACGAAGTCGAGGTGCTATCATACTCCTGGGGTGTCACAAACTCCGCACACATTCCTACCGGCAGCGGCGGGGGTGCCGGCAAGGCGACCTTCCAGGATCTTTCCATCGTTCATAAAATCGACAAGGCATCTCCGAAGCTGCTGCAGGCCTGCGCGACGGGTGAGCACCTGAAGGAAGCCACCATCACATTTCGGAAGGCGGGCAAAGGGCAGCAGGAGTTCCTCATCGTCAAGATGAACGACGTCATCATCACCGGCGTGGTACAGAGCGCCCCCGGCAGCGAGGCGGGATCGGAGACGGTGAGTCTGGAGTTTGCCAAGGTCGACTGGGAGTTCAAGCCTCAAAAGCCCGACGGATCCCTCGATGCGGGGATTCATTTCAAGTTCGACATCCAAGCCAACAAAGTCGGCTAGTCCTGCGTTTCGGGACACGGGGCGGCGCGCCCCGCTGGATAGCTCATGGAGCCGTCAGAATCATCGACGCGTGAGTTGACGCTCGACGAGGCGGTGTCGTTCGCGATCCTTCTGCAGCAGAACGAGCAGTTGGCCCAGGCCCACGAGGTTTTCCGCCGAGTGCTCGAGACTGCACCCGATCATCCACGTGCGTTGCATTACGCCGGTGTGCTCGCGCATCAACAAGGGCGGAACGGCGAAGCCCTCGTGCTCATCGAGCGAAGCCTCGCGCTCGTGCCTGATCAAGCGGACTGGTACAGCAACCTCGGCATCGTCCTCCAATCGGACGACAGGCTGGACCGCGCCATCGACTCGTACCGGCGTGCGATCGCGATCGATCCGAGCCACGCGAACGCCCATAGCAATCTGGGAGTGTTGTTGCGGGCGACCGGAAAGCCGGTCGAAGCGGAAGCCGCGTATCGCGCGGCCATCCGAGTGAACCCTGAACATATCGACGCGTATACCAACCTGGGCATTCTGCTCAACGGGCTGAAGCGCACCGAAGAAGCCGCGGCGTGCTACTGCAAAGTGATCACGCTCAGACCGAAGCACCGCGAAGCGCGAAAGCTGCTGGCGCTGGCGCACTGCACACTGGGCGAGGTCGATAAGGCGGTGGATATCTTCGAAGAATGGCTCGAAGAAGAGCCAGGGGATCCGATTGCGCGTCACATGTTGGCGGCCTGCACGGGTCGAGACGTGCCTGAACGAGCATCAAATGGTTTCGTCGAGACGACATTCGACAGTTTTGCGGCGAGCTTCGAATCGAAGCTCGAGAGGCTGTCGTATCGTGCGCCAGCGCTCGTCGCGGCGATGCTCGAGGATTCTGGCCTTGAGCAGTCGCATCGCCTCGAGGTGCTGGACGCGGGATGTGGAACGGGACTCTGCGGCGCGCTCGTCGCGCCTTTTGCGCGCCGGTTGGTCGGCGTCGATCTGTCCCAAGGGATGCTGGCGCGCGCAAAGGAGAAGAACGTCTACCACGCACTGATAAAAGCTGAGTTGACGGATTACTTGCGCGATAACGGCGAAGGCTTCGACCTGATCGTGTCCGCGGACACGCTCGTGTATTTCGGCGACCTGGAGGGCGTCATCGCGGCGTTCGCAGGAGCGCTACGCCCAAATGGGCTGCTCGTGTTCACGCTCGAGCAAGCCGTCGGAGGCAGCGCAGACGTCGACTACCGTCTGGAGCTGCACGGCCGTTACAGCCATTCCCGGGCCTACGTCGAACGGCTGCTCACGTTCTCGGATCTGCAGACGAAGATCATCCAAGCGCAATTGCGCACGGAGGCGGGTGCGCCGGTCTCCGGACTGGTCATTCGTGCGGCGAAACCGGTTTCAGTCCAGCAGGCCGAAGCATGAGGACGTTACCGTCAATGCGCTCGCGCTCGCTCCATTTGACGGGAATGCGCGCGAGATTTCGGTGACGCTTCACCGCCGCGGCGCCAGACGCGAGATGCCAAGGCGGTTGTTGCGCAAGACACCGGGACTTCCCGGCGCGGATCGGGTTGCATTTGTAAGGAGCGGGCAATTGAAATTGCCCCTATAATCGCCTCCAATCGCAGACTTCGGCGCCCTGCCCCGCCATTGCGGCGCAGGCGCTTGGAAGCAGATGCGAAAAGAGCCGGCGGGCGCGCTTCAGAGGGCGCCCGGAAGGGCCGCGTGACGGGAGGAGTCCATGGCTTCGGTCGCGATCCGCGACGTCAGAAAGGCCTTTGGAGCGATCGAGGTCATCCACGGCGTCGACGTCCTGATCGACGACGGCGAGTTCGTCGTGCTGGTGGGACCGTCGGGATGCGGCAAGTCGACGCTACTGCGCATGATCGCGGGGCTCGAGAACATCACGTCAGGCGAAATCCGCATCGGCGAGCGCGTCGTCAACCGCGTGCCGCCGAAGGAGCGCGACATCGCCATGGTGTTCCAGAACTACGCGCTCTACCCGCACATGACGGTCGCCGCCAACATGGGTTTCTCGCTCATGCTGCGCGGCGCGCCGAAGGCCGAGATCGAGCAACGCGTGGGCGGGGCGGCGGATATCCTCGGCCTCGGCCCCCTACTCGGCCGCTATCCGCGCCAGCTCTCCGGCGGCCAGCGCCAGCGCGTCGCCATGGGCCGCGCCATCGTGCGCGATCCGCAGGTGTTCCTCTTCGACGAGCCGTTATCGAATCTCGACGCCAAGCTTCGCGTTGCCATGCGCACCGAGATCAAGGAATTGCATCAGCGCCTGAAGACCACGACCATCTACGTCACCCACGATCAGATCGAGGCGATGACGCTCGCCGACCGCATCGTGGTCATGCATGACGGCCTGGTGGAACAGATCGGCGCGCCGCTCGAGCTTTACGACCGGCCGCAGAACCTGTTCGTCGCGGGCTTCATCGGCTCGCCGGCGATGAATTTCCTCAACGGCAGGATCCACGCCGACGGCCGGCTGGAATTCGAAGGCGCCAACGGCGTGCGTTTGCCGCTGCTGGCGGCGCCGAACGGCAGCGACGGGCATCCCGTCATCTACGGCATTAGGCCGGAGCATTTCGTCATCGCCGAGGACGGCGCCGAAGCCGAGGTGCTGGTGGTCGAGCCGACCGGCTCCGAACTGCAGGTCGCGGCCAAGCTCGGCGGCGACGACGTCATCGCGGTATTCCGCGAACGCCACGACTTCAAACCGGGCGACAAGATCCGGCTCAAGCCAGATCCACGACTGGCGCATTTGTTCGACGAGCCAAGCGGGCGACGTCTCGACGCGTGACAACGGAGGAAACAGAGCCATGACCATGTTCACCCGCCGCACCCTGGTGAAGGGCGCGACCTCGCTTGCCGCAACCGGCGCACTCGCCGGTCCGGCGCTGCTCGAATGGAGCAAGGCCTGGGCGCAGGCCGCGCCCTGGAAGCCGGAGAGGGGCGCGCAGCTCGGCTTGTTGCGCTGGAAGTATTTCGTGCAATCCGAGGACGACGCGTTCGTTGCGCTCATCGACGCCTTCACCAAAGCGACCGGCGTCAAGGTCAACGTCACGCGGGAATCGTTCGAGGACATTCCGCCGAAAGCCTCGGTGGCGGCCAACACCAACGCCGGCCCGGATCTGTTCTGGGGCCTGTTCTCGCTGCCGCATCTGTTCCCGCAGAAATGCATCGACGTCAGCGACGTCGCGGACTATCTCGGCAAGAAATACGGCGGCTGGGTGCCGACCGCGGTCGCCTACGGCAAAAGCGGCAACAAGTGGATCGCCATCCCCATCTGCTTCGGCGGCAATATGCTCAACTACCGCATCTCGGCGTTGAAGAAGGCGGGCCTCTCGAAGTTCCCGGCGACGACCGACGAGTTCCTCGAATACGCCAAAGCGACGAAGCGCAACAACACGCCCGGCGGCATGGCGCTCGGTCACGCCACCGGCGACGGCAACACCTGGGTGCACTGGTGCCTGTGGTCGTTCGGCGGCAATCTCGTCGACAAGAACGACAATGTGATTCTCAACTCGCCGGAGACGGCAAAGGCGCTCGAATACGCCAAGCAAC
>VAZL01000090.1 GCA_005883445.1 Alphaproteobacteria bacterium
GTTTGCTCATTGGTGATTTTGTTGGATCGAAGCCGCAGCACGGAACAAGCTGGGCAGAGCATGGTCGTCGCCATGATGACGGTTTAGGTAGTTCTCTCTGGGTCGGGGGGAAGCACGAGGTTGCCCTGGCTACAAGCCATCGAGCTTGCGGAGGTGATAGGGCGGGGAAAGTGGGCCATCGAATGTTTCGATGACGATCATGCGACCACCGCAGCATGGGCAAGGTGGCGGTTCGTGGTCGGAGGAGGTCGCGCCGGTGTTATCGCTGTTGGCGTGCGCGGTTGGCGGCGATGGCACATTGAGAGCCCGTCGACAGAGTTCGAGCTTGTCGGCGCGATGGCCGTTGGCGAACAGGCCGTAGTGACGGATGCGATGGAAGCCGGTTGGGAGGACGTGGAGCAGGAAGCGGCGCATGAACTCGCCGACGTCGAGACGCATGACCTTGCTCCGATGGCCGTTCTCGCGATAGTCCTTCCAGCGGAAACTGACATGGGTCGCGTCGAGATCGAGCAAACGGCTGTTGGAGATCGCGACGCGATGCGTATAGCGCGCGAGATAGGCCAAGACCTGCAGAGGACCGGCGAAGGGCTTTTTGGCATAGACCACCCATTCGCTCTTGCGCAGCGGCGCGAGGTAAGCTCGCCACGCGTTGGCGTGTTTGAGCTTGCTGAGATCGGCGAAGAACTGCAGTTCGTCGGCGGCGTGCATGGCTTCGAGACCTTGCAGGAACAGGCGGCGAAACAGGCGCGAGAGCACGCGGACCGGAAGAAAGAAGCCGTTCCGAGAGGCGATCCAGCGCTCGCCGTCCGGCGATAGTCCGCCACCCGGCACGATGCAATGCACATGCGGATGGTGCTGGAGGTTCTGGCCCCAAGTGTGCAGCACAGCGGTGACGCCGATGTCGGCGCCAAGGTGCTTGGGATCGCCGGCAATGGTGGTGAGCGTCTCGGCTGCGGCCGTGAACAGCAATGCGTAGAGCTTGGCCTTGTTCTGGTAGGCGATCGCTCCGAGCGCAGCCGGCAGCGTGAACACCACGTGGAAGTAGGGCACTGGCAGGAGTTCAGCCTCGCGCGCCGCCATCCATGCCTGAGCGGCCGGCCACTGGCACTTCGGGCAGTGGCGGTTGCGACAGGAGTTATAGGCAATGCGCGTGTGGGCGCAGTCCTCGCAGCGCTCGACATGACCGCCCAGCGCTGCGGTGCGGCAAGCCTCGATCGCGGTCATGACGCGCCGTTGGGCGAGGCTCAGATGCGCCTTGTTGGCGGCGCGCCAAGCGGCGCCGTGGCGGCGGAAGACATCCGCCACTTCGAGCTTTGGACGCGACATTGCCGGGTGTCAGTCCGGCGCTGTCGCTGCCAGGTTCAGGTGTTCGAGCGGGCTCTGGACTTGCCGGATCAGGTCGACGGCAACGCGGGCATAGCCCGCGGTCGTCTTGATGTGCCGATGCCCGAGCAGGTCCTGGATGACGCGAATGTCGACGCCTTGTTCAAGCAGGTGGGTCGCAAAACTGTGCCGCAACGTGTGGACCGTGACCGACTTGCTCAGCCCGGCGGCCTCGGCCGCGCGCCGGCAGGCCAGTTGCAACGCCCGCTTGGTCATCGGCCGGGCCGGATTGCGGCCAGGAAACAGCCAGTGCGATGGCCGTGTCGCTCGCCAGTAGTCGCGAAGAATGCCGAGCAGCTGGCCGGACAGGACCGTATAGCGATCCTTGCGCCCTTTGCCTTGCCGCACGCAGATCACCATGCGCGCGCTGTCGATATCCTGTGCCGTGAGCCGCATAGCCTCGGAGATGCGCAAACCAGCCGAATAGATCGTCATGAGCGCCGTTCGCAGCTTGAGATCGCCCACCGCCTTGAGCAGTCGCTCGACCTCTGCGCGGGCAAGAACCGTCGGCAAACGATCCGGCCGGCGAGGCGTCGGAATCTCCGCGGCGATATCCGGCCGCCGCAAGCTCGTGCCATAGAAGAAGTGCAGCGCCGCCATCTTCACGGCGATGGAGTTGGCCACCAGGCCGCGGGATACAAGATGCAGGTGAAAATCCCGCACATGCTCGACCCCGAGCTTGTCCGGTGATCGCCGGTGGAACGCACTGAACTGCGCGACCGAACGGATGTACGTCTCTTGGGTGTTCGCTGACAAATTGCGCATGGTCATGTCATCGATCATGCGCTGGCGAAGTGGAGAGATCGGCTTCATCATCGGTGAACTCCTGTCTCTAGACTGCACAAAACGTGCAATCCTTGCAGACAGGCGACTGCCTACCGATGCCCTCACTTCGATCGAGTCGACCGACAGGCCATGACCATTACCGCAACCGTCAGACAATCAGATCCTCAAATCCAACATTCGCAATTGGACAATTGGGCTGCAGACCTTCGCCACAGGCTCCCTACCGCGGAGCGGTTTAGTGCATCGCCCCTTACACGCTGTCCCCCATCCGAAAATTCGGCCGCGCAATGTGAGGTACTTCACACGAGCAAGGTCGATCTAGATGGAATTATCATCTAGCGAATGAATTCCGCCGCGGCCGGCGACATACACTTTCAATTTGCCCTCCGGGCGGTTCTCGCACTGAATGGCGCGAGTATTCGCTGACTACAAGCGATGCACACGTTCGCGGTTCCTTGCGCCAGGAGAACGCCATGCGCGCGACACGCCGCCGGATAGCCGTGGTGCTCATCTGCGTCGCCAGCGCGTTCACCTGCGAAATCGCCCTCGCCGAGCCGCTGTATCGATTTGGGGTGCCACCCTGGCAGCGCGGCCAATCCGTTGACGACATCCGTCGCCTTTACAATCCCTTGCTCGACTACCTTGGGCGAGCGACCGACGCGAAAATTACGATCGTGACGGCCCGCAGTTATGAGGACATGGTGCACTACTTCGCTGATGGGCGCGTGGACTTCGGAACCATCTCGCCCATGCCTTACGTCTCGGCCCAACGGCTCAATCCCGGAGTGAAGCTCCTCGTGACCGAACTAAGCTGGGATCCGACGCACACCAAACGGGTCGACAGCTACCAGGGAATGATCGTTACGCTGAGAGCGCGGGACGACATCAATACCGTCGACGACCTCCGCGGCAAGCGGATGGGATTCGTCAGTGAAGAGTCGACGAGTGGTTTCGTCTTTCCCAGTGCGTATCTGCAGTCGATCGGGATCGACTACAAAAATGATTTCCGCAACTACGCCTTTCTCGGGAGCCATCCGAGGGCCACGGACGCCCTCGTGGCGGGCAGCGTGGATGCCGCAGCCACATGGGACTTCAATCTCAACCAGGCTGTTCCGAAGCACGGGGATGTCTTCAAGGTCATCTTTCAGACCGCCATCCCCAATCTCCTGATCGCGACTCACCCG
>VAZL01000329.1 GCA_005883445.1 Alphaproteobacteria bacterium
TCGAGATTGATCAGGATCAGTCGGCGCTCGGGCGCTTTCGCCGCGTAGAACAGTTCGGACAGCTCGGACGCTTCGGCGACGTTGACAGCAGCACGCGCTTGCGCCGCTTGCGGCGCACCGCCAGGAGACGTCGCAATGCTCTCCCCATGAGCGTCACCGCTTGCTTCGGCGAGCGCCTTGACCTCGGCGGACCCCAGCCACGGCGAACGCTCGAGGATCGGACCAGCGACTTCGACGACATCGCGCGCCAAACGCTCGAGCACGGGCTGAGGAGCGGACGGGTAGGATGCAAGCCGCGCTGCAAGCGCCGCCCGTTCGGAAACTTCGGTCGCATCGATGAGCCGCAACGCCAGCTCGGTGTAGTAGTGTTCGTCTTCCGGCGTGTGGATCGGCCGCTGCAGGTAGAGATCGGTCAGCACTCGCAACAGGGTGGCGTACATGTCGACGCCGTTCCCGTCGGCGGCGAGATCGAACAGGCCCTCAAGACCAGCAAATGCCGCGAGAGCCTTCATTACGATCACTGCGCCTTTGCTGCAACACTTCCAATTTGAAATGGCTTAGGGGCTCCGCGTTAGCGGACCGTTAACCTTGCCGGTCTCAAATCGCGCAGGAGCCGCTTTGCGGCGTCCAGCCGTCAGGGGGACGGGGGCAACGATATGGGTACGGTGATCAATTTTCCGGCAGCGCGGCCGAGCGCGCGGCGGCCAAGACCGATCGCGGACAAGTCCGAATCAGCGGCCGTCATCATCCTTCCGGTCGTCCGAATCGAACGATACGCCGATGCGCCGAGCGGGGACTTCGCGCCGGAAGCGAGCGCTCCACGTCGCCGCCGTCGTCGTCGCGCGAACCGCTCGTAAGTTCGGGCTCAAGCGTTTGCTGAACGCATTCACTGCGGGCGGCACTGTGCCGCCGCGAGCGCACTTCGCACCGCCGGGACCCATCCCGCTTCGGACGCGAGCGCCCTGATCACGATCAGGCCGGTGGTGGTCGGCGAGGCCACGATCAATCGATCCGCCGCGGTGATCTCTTCGTTCTCCGGCAATTCCGCCCGTTGGGCTGCCGTCATAAGATCAAGCTCGATCACCCGCCGCCCTGCCGCCCGATCGTTGATGGCGTAGTATGCGACGTCGGAGCGGGTATAGAACGATACCGAGGTATACGTCTGGCTGATTGGCACGGAGAACTTCAACGGACCTCGCGACAGATCGTAGCGGCACACCGACACCTGGAACGCCGGGTCCATGAACGGCATGACTGCCTTCTCCGGCGTGGGACTAGGAACGGGAATCACGGCGTTGACCGGAGCGATCGCCGACACGCGGGCATAGGCATCCTGAGTTGCCATGCGGGGGAGCAGCAGGACCGTCGTCAGATGGACGATGCCCGCAAGCAAAAGCGCGCCCAACAGCCATAGCGCCAAGCGAATCACAGGCAAGCCTTCTTGGTGATTGCGGGCATCGGCGCCTCCGATCCGGTGCGCGCCGCCATGCCGATCGGTGTATCATAGAGCCGCAGAACGAGGAGATACTTTTCCACCCCGCCGGTTGGGAGCCAGTTACCCGGCCGCGCGCGCGGGCCGACCATGATGTTGAAGCTGCCGTCGGCGTTGCGGATGATTTCCTGGCTGGTGAAGCCTTGTCGCTGCGCCGAATTGGCCACCAGTCGACCTTCGGGGTCGTATAGCGTGAGGGTCCAAAAGCGGGCTTGCGGAGTGGTCCCGCTCAACAGCACATCGCAGCGGCCGTCGAGGGGTTGGCCGGCGTCGTCGGTGCTTGCATAGAATGCGACGCCGTCACCGGAACCGACCGGCAGTTCGCCGGTGCGCGCGACCATCGCGCGCGCATAGGGGTCGATGCCGGAGGTCCCGTTCTTCGGCCACCCGGTCCACGCCCCGATGGTAACGCCGCCGTAGGCGCTGCCCCGCGTCAACGCGACCCAGGTCCCGCCAAGGCCGATCGCCGCCGCGATCACGAGTGCAAACACGGTTCCGAAGAGCAAACGCACGTTTGGTCCGCTAGCGTGGCTGTCAGAGCGACGGGTGTAGCAAAAGCCGCCCCTCGGCCTCAATCGCCGCGCGACTGACCAGGCGGCTGCTGGGGAGACGCGGATGCGACCGTCCCTTGCGGTCGCGCTGTCGCGTTGTCCGAAGCTTTGGTCGGCTCGGCGCGGGTCGCTAGTTCGCGCGTGGCATCGTCCATCAGGCGCTCGACACGGACCAGGGCGTCGGCCCCGCGCTTGGTGAGAACCGAGTTCGGGCGACTGGCCGGTGCTTCGCCATCCTTTTTGCCTTCGGCGACGGCCGGGCGGGCCGACGGCGCTTGCGGGCCGAGCCCGGGAATGGGTTTGAGCTCGATCCCTTGGTGGGCGTAGGCCATAATTTCGTGCCAAGTCATTGCCGGAAGCGAGCCACCGGTCATCTGATGCATGACGGTGTAGTCGTCATTACCGAACCAGACGCCGCAGACCATGTTGCCGGTGAAGCCCACGAACCAGGCGTCGCGGTAGGCATTGGTGGTGCCGGTCTTGCCCGCAGACCTGATGCCGTCGAGAATTGCGCGCCTGGCGGTGCCTTCCTCCACCACCTTGCTCATCATCATGTTCATGTCCATGGCGACCTGCGGTGTGATCACCTGCACGGGTTTCTTGCCGTCGCGGTCCCAGCGCCAGATGAGCTCGCCGGCGCCGCTGCGCACTTCGAGCACAGCGTGCGGCGCCATCGCTTTCCCCAGATTGGGGAACATCGTGTAGCCGCCGGTGTGATCGAGCACGGTCACCTCGTCGGCGCCGATCGGCATCGAGGGCGTGTCGGGAAGCGGTGTGCGGATGCCGGCCTTGCGCGCGGTTTCCCTGATCTTGGCGCGGCCGACCTTCGGATTGCCGTTGCCGAGCGCGATCGAGAGCTTCACCGGGATGACGTTGATGGAGCGGGTGATCGCCTGCGTGAGCGTCATCGCGCCGGCATGGCCGCCACCGTAGTTCTTCGGGCACCAGTTACCGATGCATACCGGCGAATCGACGACGACCGAGGTCGGCTTGAACCCGTTCATCAGCGCGGTCGCATACACATACGGCTTGAACGAGGAACCGGGTTGGCGCATCGCATCGGTCGCGCGGTTGAACTGGCTCTCGCTGTAGTCGCGCCCGCCGACCATGGCGCGCACCGCGCCGTCGATATCCATCAGCACCGCGGCACCCTGCTTGGCCTTGTATTCGCGACCGTATTGCCGGAGCGAGTTTTCGAGCGCTTGTTCGGCGTGCTTCTGCAAGTCGACGTCAAGCGCGAGGCGCACCACGAAGACGCGTTCGTGCACCGACTTGGGCAAGGTGTCGGCCAGCTTCTTCATCTCGTCGAAGGCCCAGTCGAGGTAATAATTGGGCGAGCGCTCGTCGCGCCGATCGACCGCGGTGGCGGGATTGCGGCGGGCACCAAACACCTGGCCCTCGGTCATGAAGCCGGCCTCGACCAGGTTGTCGAGGACGACGTTGGCGCGCGCGCGCGCCGCCGGCAGATTGATATGCGGCGCGAATCTCGAGGGCGCCTTGAACAGGCCGGCGAGCATCGCTGCTTCAGCGAGGTTTACGTCGCGCGCGGACTTGTTGAAATAAAACTGTGCCGCTGCATCGACGCCGAAGGTGCCGCCGCCGAGATAGGCGCGGTCGAGATAGAGTTTGAGGATCTCGTTCTTCGGCAGCCGTACCTCAAGCCACAGCGCGAGAAACGCTTCTTTGACTTTGCGCTCGATGGTCCGCTCGTTCGACAGGAACAGGTTCTTGGCCAATTGCTGGCTGATGGAAGAACCGCCCTGCACCACGCCGCCGGCGCGTGCGTTCGTGAGCATCGCGCGGAACAAGCCGGGAAAGTCGATACCGAAATGCTCGTAGAACCGCCGGTCCTCGGTGGCGAGCGTCGCCTTGATCAGGTGGTCGGGGAACTGGTCGAGCGGGATTGCGTCGTTGTGGCGGATGCCGCGCGAGCCCAATTCATTGCCGTAACGGTCGAGGAAGGTGACCGCGAGCTCGGACTTCTTCAGCCAATCGTCGTCGGAGGTTTCACGGAAGGCGAGGATCGCGAGCGCCAGCAGGAGCAACAGGCCGCCGTTGCCCAGCGTCAGGCCCTCCGACAGCGGTTCGACGAAGCACCAGCGCCGCCAGCCAGCAACATGGAAGCGGTCCATGAACACGGTGAAGCGCTCATAAAGCTCGCGCCCCCAGGTCTTGGCCTGATACATCCCGAAGTCCCTCAGGGCCGAAGCATCACGCCGGCAGGACGCAGCCGCCCAGCCGTTAGCGCAAGTCTTAACCGATCGAGGGGTTCCAAACTATGGCGAGATGGTCAAAAGATGAATGCCACGGTCAAGCGATGCCGGGTGGAACGCCGGTCGCCGCCCACCGGGGCGGTGAGCCGGCGTGAGGTAGCCCCTTCATGAACAGTGACGACACTCCCTTTTGGCGCCGCAAGTCATTGGCGGAAATGACAGATTCCGAATGGGAGAGCCTTTGCGACGGCTGCGGGCGGTGTTGCCTGGTCAAGCTCGAGGACGCCGACGATTGCTCGCGCACCTATTTTACCGATGTCGGCTGCCGACTGCTCGACAGCAAGACGTGCCGTTGCCGCGATTACCCCAACCGGACCGCGAAGGTGAAGGACTGCGTTCGGTTAACCCCCAGAAATATCAAGCGAATCGTATGGCTACCGCCCAGTTGCGCCTATCGCCTTTTGGCCGAGGGACGCGACCTCTACTGGTGGCACCCACTCGTCTCGGGCGATCCCGAGACCGTGCACCAGGCGGGGATTTCGGTGCGCGGGCGCGTCGGCGCGTGCGAAGACGAGGTGGCCGACGCCGATCTTGAGGATCGCATCGTAAGCTGGCCGCTGCGCATGCCGAAGGCGGCGAGGAAGCACAAGCAAACCCCGCGCCGATGAATCGGCGGCACGCTGCCGTGCTGCTGCCTGTGCGTGCCTCGGCGAGCGTGGCGATCGCGGGGACCAGCCGCGCGAGTCGAGATCCGCCATTCCACGAGTCTTAAGACCGACATCGCGCGCCATGCCTGCCCGCCGCGGCACCGGCCGCCACAAGTCGCGCAACCTTGGCGGTTGCACCGCGCGTGTGCTTTTGCGCGGAACGCGGCAGCGTGTCGCGCCGTCGTGAGCTGGCGATGACGCGTCAGCCGGCAGACGCGTCGCCGCAGTGCTGTGACGAACCGCGGCGTCCGCGCAAAGGCATGGCATCTGCGCACTCCGCCGTCTTGCCCCCGTGCCTGTTCCCCGCCTAGATGCCCCGCGCCTCGCCGTCTGGGCCGGCGCCAGGCGAAACGATGCGCGATCCGCTCACGCCCCCGTCGGATTATCTCGATCACGCCGCCGCGCGCCGTATCGTCGTGGGCGTGCTCCTCACCATGCTGCTCGCGGCGCTCGATCAAGTGATGGTTGCCACTGCGCTGCCGACCATCGCCGCGAGCTTGGGCGACGTCGAGAACATGTCATGGGTCGTCACCGCCAATCTTCTGGGCGCGACCGCGGTGACGCCGCTCTACGGCAAGCTCTCCGACATCCGTGGCCGGCGCGCCATGCTGCTGATCGCGATCGGCGTCTATGCGGTTGGATCGCTCGCCTGCGCGCTGGCGCCGTCCATGCTGGCGCTGATCTTCGGCCGCGCTGTGCAGGGACTGGGTGGCGGCGGCCTGATGCCGCTGGTGCAGACCATCATCGGCGATGTTGCCTCGCCGCGCGACCGCCCGCGCTACCAGGCCTACACCTCCTCGACCTTCATCGTCTCGACCGTGGGCGGCCCGCTGCTCGGCGGCTTCATTGCCGAGCATCTCCATTGGTCTTGGATTTTCTGGTTCAACCTGCCGCTCTGCGGGCTCGCCTTTCTGTTCACCCACAATATACTGCAGCGGCTACCGCGCCACGACCGTCGGCACGAGCTCGATGTGCTGGGCGCCGTGCTGATGGTGGGGGCCGCGATCCCGCTGTTGCTTGCGCTAACCTGGGGCGGGCGGCGCTATGCTTGGGGCTCGCCGCAGATTCTTGCGCTCTTCGTCGCCTGCGTAACGCTATGGTGCTTGTTCGCGTGGCGCATGATGACTGCGAAACAGCCGTTCATTCCGGTGTCGGTGCTGCGCGATGGCGCCATGCGCGTGGGCACCGCGGCCGCCTTCTTCGCCGTCGGCGTGGTCATTGCGCTGACCATCGTGCTGCCCCTTTATGGCCAGCTTGCGCTTGGCCTCTCGGTGAGCGAATCGGCCTGGACGATCATTGCATTGCAAAGCGGTGCCGCGGTCAGCTCGGTTGTCGGTGGCCGGCTGCTCGTCCGCTTCGTTCACTACAAGCGGGTGCCGCTCCTCGGCCTGCTGCTCTCGGTGGCGGCGCTCATTCCGCTCGCAATCGCGCCGACTGGATTTTCGCCCGCCGCTGCGCTCGGTCTGATCGCGCTAGTAGGGCTCGGATTGGGGCCGACGTTCCCATTCACGGTTGTGGTGGTGCAAAATGCGGTCGCGCTCCACCAACTCGGCGTCGCGACCGGCACGATGAATTTCTTTCCTGCGCTCGGCTCGACTTTCATCGTCTCCGCCTTCGGCGCGATCGTGCTCGCGGGCGCGCCGGTGACGCGCGGGATGTCGGCGGGCGCGGTGCTGGCGGGAACGGATGCGGCCGAGGCATTTCGGTGGGTTTTCGCCGCCGCCATTCTCTGCCTGATGGTCGCGCTCTCGTGCATTCTCGCGCTCAAGGAGCGGGTGCTGCGCGGCTCCTCGCGACCGACGACGCCCGGAGAATAATGCGGCGGCACGTTCGGCCTCGCGCGGCCCGGGCCAAGCGGCGGCGGTGCCAGCGGCTCGAACAGGCGCCGGCGAGCGCGGACGGGCAATGTCATACCTGCTCTGTGCCTGAGCCCGTTGCCTTCACCGCGCTGGAGCGCGATATCAACAGCTGCCGCCCGGGCATGCGGGTTGGCCCACTGATTCAATTTTGATCCGAATGACGACTTCGAGCCAACGGTCAAACCAGCCTTCCAAAGTCGAGCGCAAACCTTCCAAGCCGCACGCGCCGCTGACCACAGGCGACGTGCGCAACATCTTCTACGGCCTGATGCTGGGCATGTTCCTCTCGGCGCTCAATCAGACCATCGTCGCGACCGCCCTGCCCACCATCGGACGCGACTTCGGCGACTTCGAGAACCTCTCCTGGGTCATCATCGCTTATCTGCTGTCCTCGACCGTGGTATCGCCACTCTACGGCAAGCTCTCCGACATCCACGGTCGCCGTTCCATGATGCTGGTGGCGATCGGACTGTTCCTCGTGGGTTCGGTGGTATCGGCCGCGGCGCCCGACATGGCGATATTGATCGCCGGCCGTACGCTGCAGGGGATCGGCGGCGGCGGCATCGTGCCGCTGACCCAGACCACCATCGCCGATATGATCACGCCGCGCGAGCGCGGCCGCTACCAAGCCTATATGGGCACCTCGTGGATCGTGGCCGGCGTCGCTGGACCAGCCCTTGGCGGCGTTATCGCCGAGTATCTGCATTGGTCCATGATCTTCTGGCTCAACGTGCCCTTTGGGCTCATCGCCGGACTGCTCACCTATCATGCGATGAAGCGGTTGCCGCGCCACGAACGGCCGCATCAGCTCGACATCGTCGGCGCAGCGCTCATGATCGCGGCGGCGACCCTATTGCTCATTGCGCTCACGTCGGGCGGCACGCGCGTGCCATGGATATCATCGACGATCTTCGTCCTCGTGCTGGCTTCCCTGGTGCTCAGTCTTGCCTTCGTGTGGTGGCTGCGGCTGGCCCCCGAACCGTTCCTGCCGCTCACCGTGCTGCGCAATCCGGTGATGCGCGCTGGCACCGCGGCGACCTCATGGATGCTCGGCGCGGTGCTGGGGCTCACCGTCTATATGCCGCTCTATTTCCAGGTCGTGCATAAGCTGTCCGCGACCCAAGCCGGTCTCGCGCTCATCCCGATCGTGGTGATGACGACTCCGGGATCGATGCTCTCGGGACGCTCGATGATGCATCTGCGCCGGTACAAGATATCAGCGATCGTCGGCGCGACCATCGCGATCGCGACCGTCACCGTGCTTTGCGTGCGACCTGACATGCCCCTCTACGGCGTGATCATCGCGCTGACGCTGATCGGCTTCGGCGCTGGCACCGTCTATCCGGTTGCAACCGTCTCGATCCAGAATGCCGTGCCGGCGCATCAAGTCGGAACCGCGACCGGCGCCATGAATTTCTTCCGTGCACTCGCGAGCACGCTCGCAGTTGCGATCATGGGCGCGATCCTGCTTGCCGGCCTCGGCGCCACCCCCGAGCGCGGCACCGGCGTGGAGCTTCTGGTCGAGACTGCGGGTGCCGCCGGTATCGATATGGCGGCCGTGTTCCGGTTCGTCTTCGTCGCGGCGGATATTTTCTTGATCGCGGCGCTGGCCGCAGTGCTGCTCATGGAAGAGCGTCCACTGCGGGGCCCCGCGCCCAGTGCGCCGCCAGTGTCCCCGCAAGTGCCGCCCGCGCCAGCGGAATAGACTCTTTCGTGTTTTTTGCGTGCAAGGTGGAACGAGCGGCAAACCGCTATCGCCGTTACTTGGTGCGCACGGTCTCCTCGTAGCTGGGCGCCTCCTGCAAAAACCCACGCTCCAGCATCCAATCGACCTTCGCCTTGAACTCGGCGCACTGGTAGGGCTTGACGCCGGTCAGTTCGGGGAGAAGGCCGTCTTTGCGCAGCTCGGGCTTCAAGTCGCGCAAGAGTTCGGCCCGCGAGCGATCCTCGTTCTGGCGCAGCCATTCGATCGCGCGATTGAGCGCGCGCCGCAGCTTCCCCGCGGTTTCTTCGTCAACATCCTCCCCCGCGACGATGCCGCCGCGCCAACGCAGATCGGCAATTTTGCGGCAGCGAGCGTCGAGCGCGCGGCTCACCAGCGGCTCCATCAGCGCGGCCGCTTCGTTCCGGCCGCTGAGCAAGGCGTCGAGCCGGTCGGCCGCGTGTTCGAGCTTGATCTCGGCGAACGGGACGCCGGCCGCTTCCATG
>VAZL01000330.1 GCA_005883445.1 Alphaproteobacteria bacterium
GCGCCGCGCGCGCATCGAGCTGGCGCTCCATCAGCCTGTCCATGAGATGGAGGACGGTGACGTGGGCGCGCGCCTTGGCGAGTCCATAGGCGGCCTCGAGACCGAGGAGACCGCCGCCGATGACGACGACGCGCGCACACGCCGCTTTCGCGATGGTGTTGACGTCGTCGATGTCGCGGAAGGTGAGCACGCCCGGCAAGTCCATTCCGGGGATGGCGAGCTTGATCGGCTGGGAGCCGGTCGCAAAGACGAGCTTGGAAAACGACAGCCGCGTGCCGTTCGACAGCGTCACTTCGCGCGCGGTCGGATCGACCGCGCTCGCGCGCACGC
Organism: Alphaproteobacteria bacterium; assembly: GCA_005883445.1. Classification (GTDB taxonomy): domain Bacteria; phylum Pseudomonadota; class Alphaproteobacteria; order Rhizobiales; family Xanthobacteraceae; genus VAZQ01. Next base: position 331 of record VAZL01000330.1, read on the forward strand.
CGTAGCGCAAGGTGACGCCGCGGTCGCGCCACCATCGCGCCGGCTTGAGCTCGATATCGGCGAAGCCGACCTCCTCGGCCAGCAGCGCCGAGAGCAGCACGCGATTGTAGGCGAGCCGCGGCTCGTCGCCGATCACGGCGACGGCGTAGCGACCGAGTGCGCGCTTGGCCAATTCCTCGACCAAACGCGCCGCCGCCATGCCATTGCCGATGACGATGAGAGGCTCGCTCATCGCTTTCCCTCAAAGCTGCGAAAAAATGCGCGCCGCTGCGCCCGGCCGCGCCGTGCTCGCTTGTCGAGAAGGTGGCGGCTCCCAATCGCCATCGTCATCGATGGTGACGTGGCGCAAGCCATTTCAAGTACCGTGCCACCCGGGCCGGGCGGCTTAAGTCCATATATTTCAGTGGGTTGGAGGTAGGCGGTCGATCGCGCCGGGCGCCCAAACGGGCTCGCTGCACATTGTATGCGCGCCGCGCTTATCGTTTGTGCAAGGCTTTGCCGCGCGCTTTACGGCCGGCCGCCCGGATAGCGATGTCGAGGAGCGCCGCCTCGTCGACCCGCCGGCCCCTGACGCGAAAGGAGATCGAGGGCCATGGCGAGCACCGCGACTCGGATGTCTCGTTGCGCTCAGAACTCGACGTCGAGCTCTTCCAATTCGTCGGGCTCGGTTTTGGCGCCGGCAACCCATTCTTGCATGAGCGGCATCGCCATGATGGTTTTGCAATAGGCGGCGCACTGCGGATCGAGCTTCACGTCGTAGGTGAGGAAACGCGTGACGACCGGCGCGTACATCGCATCGGCCATGCAAGGCTCTTTCCCGAACAGGTAGGGTCCCCTGGAGGCGGCGAAGCATTCGCGCCAGATGGTGAGGACGCGATCGATGTCGGCCTGCGCGCCCGCCCACACCTTGAAGCCGGGATAATGGGCTTTGAGATTCATCGGCAGCGCCGAGCGTAAGTTGCTGAAGCCGGAATGCATTTCGCCGGAGATCGCGCGGCAGCGGGCGCGCGCGACCCGCTCGGCGGGAATGAGCCTGGCATCGGGCTTCAACTCGTTGACATATTCGGCGATGGCGAGCGTGTCCCAGACCTTGACGCCGTCATGGGTGAGGCAGGGGACGAGAAACGAAGGCGACAGCAGAAGAAGCTCGGCCCGCGTGGATGGGTCGTCGCTCGGCGCTTGTTGCTCCTCGAACTCGAGGCTGGCCATTTTGCAGAGTAGCCACCCGCGCAACGACCAGGAGCCGTAATTCCTGCTGGCGATGGTAAGCGTAGCCATGGACTGGTCCCCCGTTCGGCCGTGAGAAATTATCTCGCACCGCAATATGAAATGCACTAGCTTTTCGCGTGAGCGGGAGCGCGAGGTCTGCCGGGCAGCAGGGCGCGCGCCCCGCCAGGGGGAGAATGCTCTACCAGGCTTATCAAGCCCATTCCGACATCATGATTCCGGTTCGCAACTGGGCGGGCACCGCCCTGCGGACGCTCGGCCAACCGTTGATGGGCATTGCCGACAACGCCGTGTTGCGGAACTTGACCGCGGCCTACGAGCTCATCGCGCGCACCGGGCTGACCCACGCCCGTCCCGCCTTCGGGGTCGATGGCGTGACGGTCGGCAACCGCGAGATCGCGGTCCACGAGCACGCCGCTCTGACCACGCCGTTCGGAACGCTTCTGCACTTCAAGAAGGATGTCGACACGCCGCAGCCGCGCGTGCTCCTGGTCGCGCCGCTATCGGGCCATTTCTCGACGCTCCTGCGAGGCACCGTGCGCACCATGCTGCCCGAGCACGACGTCTATATTACCGACTGGCACAACGTGCGCGATGTCCCGCTCGCGCACGGCCGGTTCGGCTTCGACGACTATATCGCGCACTTGATCCGTTTCCTGGAGGCGATCGGGCCGGGCGCGCACGTCGTGGCGGTGTGCCAGCCTTGCGTCGCCGTGCTCGTGGCCACCGCGGTGATGGCGCAAGCCGGCAATGCCGCGCAGCCGCGCAGCATCACCTTGATGGCGGGACCCATCGATACGCGCGTCAACCCGACCAAAGTGAACGCGCTCGCCAATTCAAGGCCGATCGAGTGGTTCGAGCAGAACCTGATCGCGACGGTGCCGCTGCGCTATGTCGGCGCCTTTCGCCGCGTCTATCCGGGCTTCGTGCAGCTCGCGGCGTTCATGAGCATGAACGTCGAGCGCCATCTGAAGGCGCATCGCGAATTGTATGATCATCTCGCGAAGGGCGAGCACGAGAAGGCGCGGGTCACCAAGGCGTTCTACGACGAGTACTTCGCCGTGCTCGATCTGACGGCGGAATTCTATCTGGAGACCGTTCGTCTCGTTTTTCAGGAATGTGCGCTGCCGACGGGCAAGCTCGAATGGCAGGGCGGGCGCGTCGAGCCGCGCGCCATCAAGCGCACGATGTTGCTCACGGTCGAAGGCGAGCGCGACGACATCTGCGCCGTCGGACAGACGGCGGCCGCGCACGAACTGTGCTCGGGCTTGCGCCCCTATCTCAAGCGCCACCACATGCAGGCGGGAGTCGGACACTACGGCGTGTTCAGCGGCAATCGCTGGACCAACCAAATCTACCCGCTGCTCAGGAACGTCATTCTCGCAAGCGAGTGAGCGAGGGCCCAGGTCCGTCGCGCGGCGGCGGGCGCGCAGGCTTGCTTCAACCCAGCTCTTGCGCCCGGCGCAGGCTGGCGATCATGGACACCCGCAACAGGTACTCGTAGGTGCGCCACTTGTCGGCCGCGATCTCCGCCAGGCTGCGGCCGAAGTCGCTCCATCGGACTCGAGATTGCGCTTGTTTTGGATCGATTGTTTCTCGATGTATTCGAGCGTCACCAAGCGGCGCTGCCGGTCGTAGCGCTCGAGCTCGCCCTCGGCCTTGCCGTCATGCCAGATCTCGATGAGGCGCGAGGTCAAGTTGATCGCGTCATGAATGCCGCCGTTCATGCCCATGCCGCCGAGCGGATTGTTGATATGCGCGGCGTCGCCGGCGAGGAACGCACGTCCGCACTGGAACGTCTTCGCCACCCGTTGGTGCACCTTGTAAAGCGTGACGTGGGCGACCTCGTAGTTGGAAACGCCCGGCACCACCGTGGCCATGAGCGATTGCGCAAAGTCGCCGCTTACCGCGAGCTCGTCGCTTTCATGCGGCGCGACCGGAAACATCACGCGGCAGAGGCCCGGAATTTGCAGCAGAAAGTGCCAGCGCTCAGGGTCGCTCACGTAGCTCACGGCGACGAGGTCGGGTATGACGGTACGGAAATCGAACGGCGTGCTGACGACCAAAAAGCGCTCCGGCCAGGTGAAGCCGGGAAACTCGATTCCGAGCGAGCGCCGCACGTCGCTGCGGGCGCCGTCGGCGCCGAGGAGCCAGCGCCCGGGCCGCGTCTCGCTTCGCCCTTTGCGTTCGATCGCGATCTCCACGCCTGAGCGATGCTGGGTGACGTCCTTGACCTGAGCGTCGAATTGCAACTCGAAATGCGGCTTGTCCCGCAGTTGGTGGTACAAAATGCGCGTGAGCTTGGACTGCTCGCACTGTACCCGGTAGGGGTGAGCGGTGACGTCGGCGATGGCGCCGAAATCGAACTGCGCCAGCACACCGCCCCGCCGGGTGCGATACTGAAACGCCGGTGCGGTCAGTCCCTGCGCGATCAGCGGCCGCGCGGCGCCGAGCCGATCGAGCATGTCGAGCGTCGGCGGATGGAAGGTCGAGGCGCGCGACTCCTCGCTGAGATCCGGCCCGGCCTCGAACACCGTCACCGGCACTCCGCCGCGGATGAGGTTGGCCGCCGCCACCAGGCCGACCGGCCCCGCGCCCGCGATCAACACCCGCTCCTCGATCGGCATGATGCTTTCGGACTAGGTCAGCTACGGGCCAGGCTTTCACCGGAAAACGCGACGGTGCGCTCCGGCTCGTATTCGCCCGCCACCAGCTTGCGGCGCAGAAGCTTGCCGACCGGCGATTTCGGGATCGCCTTGACGAACGTGTAGCGCCGCGGCCGCTTGAAATTGGCGAGCCCCGACGTGCGGCAGAAGTGATCGAGCTCCTCCGGTTCGACCGCGCCGCGGCGCTTGACGAAGGCGCAAACGATCTTGCCCCAGCGCTCGTCCGCAATCCCGACCACGGCCACCTCGGAGACCGCGGGGTGCAGCGACAAGCAGCTTTCGATTTCGACCGGCGAGATATTCTCCCCGCCGCTGATGATCATGTCGTCGACGCGGCCGGTGACGAAGAGATCGCCATCACCGTCGAAATATCCGGTGTCGCCGGTGAAATACCAGCCGCCGCGCAATGCCTTGGCGTCCGCGTCCGGGCGCCGCCAATAGCCCTCGAAGGATTCGTCGCCCTCAAGCAGGGCGATGA
>VAZL01000331.1:0-3732 GCA_005883445.1 Alphaproteobacteria bacterium
GTCAGTTTCGAGACCGAGGTGGTGCTGGACGGTTTTCCCCGCACGGTGCACGAGCTCCTCGTCATGCCGGATACTGGCCTCGCCTATGTGCCGATCTTCGGCGACGGTATTCACGGTCGCAATCCCAATCCGGGACATCTTCTCTGCATCATCGATCTCGAAAAGCGCGCCCATGTCGGCGATATCGACCTCACGCCCCATATCGCGCCGCATACGCTGAGGCTCGCACCCGACGGCATGATCTACATCACCTGCGAGAACAGCGCCGTCGTCGCGGTGATCGAGCGGTCTACGCATAAGATGGTCGACGCGATCGATTCCGGATCCACGAACGGCCATCGCCTGGTGATCTCGCCGGATGGTCGACGGCTCTACACCGAGAACGAGGAAGACGGCACGGTGTCGGTGATCGATCTGCCCGGACGGAAGCTCCTCGGCAAAATCGAAACCCCGCGCCCGCTTGCCGGCATCGCGATCTCCGCCGACGGCCGCACCGTCGTGGCGGTCGATGACGCGCAGCCGTCGCTGTTCCTGATCGATACCACGGACGGCCGCGTCACTGACGAGGTGCGCCTCGAAGGCGTGCCCAAGCCGGCGCAGATCGCGCGTTACGCGCCCGACAATAGTCTGATCGCCGTCACCAGCCTCAACAGCGGGACCGTGAGTCTTATCGATCCGTCATTCCGCCAACAAACCGCGATCGAGGTCGGCAGTCAGCCGATGGACATGGCGTTCCGTGGCGAAGAATTGTTCGTCGCTTGCCAGGGTGACGGGTCCATCCACGTCATCGATATTCCCGGGCGTCGTGCAAAGCACAGCTTCCGCGCCGGCGCAGGTTGTGAATGCCTCGGCTTTTTCTAGAGTACGGGCTTCAGTCGAACACGCCTTGCTGGCGGTAGGCATCGTATTCCGCTTGCGTCAAGCCGATGAGATCGCGGAACACGAAGTCGTTGTCGGCGCCGACGCAGGGCGCCGGTCCCACGATGTCGCCGGGAGCCTCGGCGAGATCGAAACCCGGATAGCAGTAGGCGTGATCTCCCATCTCCGCGTGGCGCCGCACGCGGAACTGGCGGCGGGCGCGAAGCTGCGGATCCGCGTAGAGGCCGGCCATGGTCACCACCGGATAGGCGGCGACGCCGGCCGCCTGCAAGGCGACGGCGGCGGCCTCGGCGCTTCGTTGCCCGGTCCAAGCCGAAATGACTTCCTCGAGCGCCTCGATATTGGCCCGCCGGGCCGCGGCGCCGGCAAAGCGCGCGTCGGCGGCAAGCGTTTCGTCTCCAATCGCTTTGGCGAGCGCCGCGAAATCGGCGTCCGACCAGCACGACAGCGCGACCCACTCTTGATCACGGCACGGGAACGCGCCGTGCGGCACGGCGAGAGGGTCGTCGTTGCCGCAGCGCGTGGGGACGCGCCCGCTCGCGAAAAAATCCTGAAGCGCCGCGCCCATGAACACCAGGCCGCATTCGTATTGCGAAAGATCGATGAGCGCGCCCCGTCCGGTCCTGCGGCTGCGGATCACGCCGGCGAGCGCGGCCGAGGTGCCGAGCAGCGAGGCGATGTAGTCGATGTAGGGACCGTAGAGCAGCATCGGCGGACCATCAGGAACGCCGGTCAGCTCGCACACGCCGGCGAGCGCCGAGAGCTGCGAGCCGAAGCCCGGCTGGTCCGCGCGCGGCCCGGTCTGTCCCATATTGCAGGTCGACAGCATCACCAGCCGCGGATTGAGTTCGGCGAGCGCGGGGAAGCCGAGGCCGAGGCGCTCCATCACGCCGGCCCGCATGTTCTCGACGATGAGGTCGCACCATTGCGCCATGCGGCGCGCGAGCGCCACGCCCGCCGGCTTCTTGAGATCGACGGTGACGCTGTATTTCGAATCGTTGAAGAAGGCGAAACAGCCGCTGCGGTTGTAGCCGTGACGATTGTCCTTGAACGGCGGATATTGAATGCGGAAGCCGTCGGGACGTTCCCGCGATTCCATATGAATGGTGCTGGCGCCGAAATTGGCCAGCACCTTGCCGATATGCGGACCCGCGGCATAGCCGCCGAACTCGAGGACCTTGAGGCCGGCGAGCGCCTGCGCGACCGCGGTCATGGCCGGCTCCCGGCCCGGCGCGGCGGCTCCGCCATCGCAGGCTCGCCCTGCGTCGACTTCACCGCGGCGAGCGGCGCGCCGGGAGCGTGACGCAGCGGCGGCCGCACGCCGTCGATCACCGCGAAGCTGCCGCAAAAGCGCTCGGCAACGCCGGCGACGGCCTGGAAGAAGCCGCGCGCCTCGAGCTGGGGATCGCCGGCGATATCGGCGACCGTCGACACCGGATAGCCCAGCATTTCGCGCCGGTGCCCTTCGGTCAGGAATTCGCGCTTGCTCAGGCGCGCGAAAAATTTCGCCACCGGCGCCTCGATGGCGTCGACCTCGCTCTGGTCGGCCTTGGTGGGGTCCCAGACTTTCCAGTCGATGGCGGCGAGCGCGCCGAGCTCGGCGCCGCATTCGCGCATCCACCTGACGAGTTGCTCGTTGGTGCGCCGTCCCGACACGCCGCCGTAGAAGATGAAGTTGATGTAGCCGTCCCGGCACGGCCAGAACACGCGATAGCGCGCGCCTTTGATCGAGCGGCCGGTCATGAAGGCGCCGGCGCGCGTGGGCTCGAGGCCGAGGAGATCGACGAAAGCGGGCGCGTGGGACAGCGCCGTCACGACCGACGCCTGGGCGGAGACATCGACGAGGTCGCCGCGGCCGGTGACGTCGCGATGAGAAAGCGCAACCAGCGCGCCGATGGCGGCCTGGGCGCCGGCCCAGCCGTAGGATTGCGGCTCGCTCACCCGCACCGGGATGCCGTCCGGCTCGCCCGCGAGCGCCATGGCGCCGCCCGCCGCCATGAGCTCGATGTCGCTCGCCCTCCATGCGCTGCGCGGGCCGACGCCGCCGAACGGCCGGATGGCGACCACCACCAACCGCGGATAATTGCTCCGCAGCGCGTGCGGATCGAGAGGCGCGCTGGAATCGGATGGCGTGAGCAGGCAGATGTCGGCTCCGCGCAGCAAGTCCTCGATCCGCGCCCGGTCGCTGGGCGCTTGCAGATCGAGTTCGAGAATGCGCTTGTTGACATTGAAGGCACGCCAGTCCGCGCGGCTGCGGTCGCTGCCGGGCGTCTCGATCTTGATCACATCGGCGCCGAGATCCGCGAGCACGCGGCCGGCGAGCCAGCCGAGCCGATCCGTCGCGTCGATGATCAAGACGTCCGACAGCAGCATGGTGTTACGCTTTCAACACCAACCTTCTCGGTGTCGTCCCCGCGGCAAGCGGGGACCCATATTCCAGAGACCGCGGTGCGTGGCACGATGGGTCCCCGCTTTCGCGGGGACGACGGCACGGCAATAGGCGCGCATACCCCCTTAGGACAACGTTTCAGACATCCGCACTCAGCGCCCGGTGCGGGCGAGCGAGTGCACCCAGCCCACCATGCGCGAGCGCGCGTTCTCGATATCCTTCTTGCTGAAGAAGTCCTCCGGCTTGACGCGGTCCACAGGATAAACCGGGCGCAGGAAGTCGCTCTCGTAGCCGAACGGCACCGTGGCATCGATGCCCATGCCGCCCTCGAAATTGGTGTTCGAGGCCGTCCACTGCTTCTCGCCCGCGGTCATGCGCTCGGCCGGCATGAAGGTCTGCCCGCGGCCGCCGGGAATCGGATTGAGGATGTCGGTACGCGGATTCACGCGCGTGGTGAGGCACCA
>VAZL01000331.1:3783-8605 GCA_005883445.1 Alphaproteobacteria bacterium
TGCAGCCGCCCCAGTCGGTCATGCAGTAGGGGATCACCACGTTCTGCACGATGCCGGGCTGCAGCCGCTCGCACAGCTCGTAGAGCGCGGCCTCGCGCACGGTGGTGTCGATGTTGTGGTCGTCGAGGGTGTGGACACCGAGCGCGAAGATGATCGGCTTGGTCTTGGGATTGCGCATGGTGACGGCGGTCACGTGGAAGGTTGGCGCCTTGTAGGCCTTACCCATGTAGCCCGCCCATTCCGGATGGAAGTGGAAGCGGCCCTGGACGCCGGCATCCTCCGATTCCTTGGTCTCGAACCGACGGTCGCGCGGATCGACGTAGCCCTCAAGCACCAATTCCGAATCGGCGAGCGCCATGGCGTTGACGGTGCGCGCCTTCACCAAGCGGATCGGCGCGCCCTGCACGGCGCCGGCAATGCCGATCTCGTCGCAGCCCATCGGCAGCACCGCGTAGTCGAAGCCCGCGCCCGCGAGCAAGGTGCAGGCCGGCGGCACGCCGAAGCACATGGTGATGGGGACCGGTTCCTTCGACTTGTAGTATTTGTTCACGACTTGCCACATGTGCGAGCCGGGCGAGATCTGGAACGTGCCGACATTGCCCCAGCGGAAGTTCATGCGGTTGTAGCCGAGATCCGAACCGCCATCGAATTGCTCGCCGGTGACGCAGCGGATGGCCGAGCCCACGGTGAGCTCGGGCTCGTAGGTGGTGTGCCGGATCGCCACCACGTGCTCGTTGACGTCCTTCGGCGACTTGATCACGTGCTCCTGACACGGCGCGTCTTGCTGCGGGATTTCGACCGACTTGAGCGGACGGCGCAGCGCATAGGCGAGCTTCTTCACCCGCTCGGCGTCGTCCTTCCAGCCGAACATCTTGTTGATCACCTTCATGTCGCCGAACAGGTTGGTGACGACGCGGTGATGGGGCTTGCCTTTGACATTGTTGAACAGCACCGGACAGCCGCCGTCCATGTGCTTCTGCAGGCCGGTGATTTCGAGGTCGGGATCGACCGTTTTGTCGGTCTCGATCAGGTCCCCCTGCCCGCGCAGCCAGTCGAGCGCGGTGCGCAGATCAGCCGCATGGTTCGCTTGGCCGGCGGCAGGTTTTTCCTTGCGCAATGCTTTTTGCATGGTTCTTGGGCTCCCTCGTGAGGCGGCGAGTGCTCCGCCCGCCGTTTTCGCAAATGGTCCGAAATCCGTCCTGCATGGTGGTAAAGCATTTTCGCCACAGCGCCAAGAAGCATCACCGCATCAGGGCTTGCGGCTCTGCGCGTTCCAGTAGCGCTCGAGATTCGCAATCAAGGCAGGGCTGAAGTGACAATAGGCCTGCTCGCGCGCATAGACGGCGAAATAGGCGCGGAACATGTCGAGCGGCTCCTGCGCGATGCGGAAGGCGCGCCGGTTGCCTGCGGCGCTCACCACGCCCGAGTTGGTCAGTCCCTTGACCACGCGCTCGATGGCCGCGTCCATCTCGCCGGTCTCGACGATCTCGTCGCAGATCAGCCGTCCTTCCGGGCTGTCGCAGTCGAGCCGGCGTTCGTACTGAACCGCCTGCCGCGCGATGCGGTCGCCGGTGAAGCGCGGCATGCGCATATTGGCCGCGCCCGGAATGATGCCTTCCTTGCGAGCAGGCAAGGTGAGGAACGCGCTGCGCTCGGCCAGCACATAGTCCATCACCAGCAAGACTTGGCAGTGGCCGCCGATGGCAAAGGCTTCGACCGCCGCGATCCAGGGCTTCTCGATGGTGTTGCCGCCGAACTCGTCGGGCGGCGCGTCGTCGGCAAACGCGAGCCCGCGATAGATCTTGTTGACGTAGCCGAGATCGCGCTGGAGATACCAAACGAACGGGATGCGGCCGTGATAGAGATGCGTGAGATTGATGCCGGCGCCGAACACGCGGCGCCCCTTGTATTTCGGATGCTCGACGACGGCGCCGCGCATGACCGCGATCTCGGTCGTGGGATCGAGCAGCGCGAGATCGACGCAGATTTCCGCGCCGTCGAGCGAGGTCTGGTCTTCCGCATTGAGAAAACGCGGATTGTCCTGCGTCACCACCGCGGCCTTGCCGGCGCGGTGAACCGATGCGCCGTCGAGCTTCACCCTGCCATCGCGCTCGAACTGCGCCAGCAAGGCTTGCGCCTCGGGCCGCGGCAGCAACATGGCATGGCAGAGGTGTCGCCCGCAGCGCTCGCTGCCGAGCACCGCCGAGAGAAACAGGCCCTGATCGATCTCGAGGCCGCTCTTGTCGCGTTGGATCGACCCGTCCTCGGCGGCGATCTCCTGTGGCGTCGGAACGAGGCCTGGCACCACGCCCGCGGCGCGGATCACCAGCTCCTCGACCCGCACGAAGCGCGACCGCCGCACCGTCAATGCATCGTAGACGGCGTCGACATGGCGGCGCAGAAAGCGCACGCGGGCGTTCCGCGCCGCGTCTTGAATCGCTTGCGCCGCGGCGTGCTCGCTTGCGTTGCGCCGCGGCTTTAACGGCAGCCGCCCGAGGAGACGCCCCGATGTCCGCCAATAGCCGGAGAATTTCTCGCGATCGGCGGGAAAATCGGTGGTCTCGCCCGGTTCCGCCTGCAGCCAGCCCTTGACCTCGCCGGCGGGTAACTCCGCCGCCGCAAGGCATTCACCGGCATCGGTCTCGCGTGTGCTGGTCACGGCGCGCGGACACTAGCCAAATCGCCGCTGCAGTGAAAGCGGTGCCCTTTGAGACTTCCGCTCACCCCCACGAACGGAAGGTGGGAAGAGCGCCGCCGGCTACGCCGCCTTCTCGAAATATTTCTTGAGGTTTGCGCGCACGCGGGCAAGCGGCGCAATCGAGAGGTCGGGCAGCGCAAACTCGCACGCGGTGACCTTTTCGTAGACGTCGATATAGGTGGCCGCGGCCTGCAAGATGACGTCCTGCGGGATTTCAGGAACGGGATCGGTGTAGGGATCGCAGCGTGCCGCCACCCAGCGCCGGATGAAGTCCTTGTCCAGCGCGTCGGGCGGCGCGCCGGCGGCAAAGCGCTCGGGATAGCTCTCGGCAAGCCAGTAGCGGCTGCTGTCGGGAGTATGAACCTCGTCGGCCAGGACGATGGCGCCGTTGGCGTCGAAACCGAACTCGTACTTGGTGTCGACCAGAATCAGCCCCTGCCGGGCCGCCATCTCACTGCCGAACGCGAACAGCGCCAGCGCCTTCTGCGAGACGTCGCGCCACTGCTGTTCGGTCAAGAGCTTGCGCGCCACGATCTCGTCCGCACTGAGCGGCGCATCATGCGCGCCCTGTTCCGCCTTGGTCGTGGGGGTAATGATAGTGTGCGGGAGTTTCTGGTTGTCGCGCAGCCCGTCCTCGAAACGGTGACCGTACATCTCGCGCGCGCCTTTTTTGTACATCTGCAGGATCGAGGTGGAGGTGGTGCCGGCGAGATAATCGCGCACCACGATTTCGACCGGCATCATGCGGAGACGCTTGCTCACCAACACGTTGGGATCGGGATATTCGATGACGTGATTGGGACAGAGGCTCTGCGTGGCCTCGAACCAGAAACGCGCGATCTGCGTCAGCACCTGCCCTTTCAGCGGGATCACGGCGAGGTTGCGGTCGAAGGCGCTCACCCGATCGGTGGCGACGAGAATGCGCGCGCCGTTTCTGAGATCGTAGTTCTCGCGCACCTTGCCGCGGTAATAGCCGGGAAGCTCGGGAATGACGGCGTCGGGGAGCGTATAATGCGCGTAGGGAGCGAGCTTGGATGTGCTGATCATTGGGGATGAGGAGCGGCTAGAAGCAACAGATGGAATCCGAGTCTAATGTCTCGTCCCTGGCGCCTCAATGCTCCCTGCCCGATTATCCTCAGGACTCGCGGCGATGGAACCGTCGCCGCGGCTTGCGCGGCCGCCGACAACCCCGTTCAATCCGGCTCGGTTCGCCAGAGCCGTTCCGCGGGCCTGCGGCAACGACGGCTCGCACGCCGCGGGATTTTCCGGCTATATCGGCCCGTAAGGAGAGCGAACCCATGAAGCCAGGCCTTCGACCGGGCGCATCCCGGGTCAACCGCATCACCATCGGCCCGGAGCGCACCATCAGCTTCATGGGCGACGAAGCACGCACTTACGCCACGCCGACGATGATCCGCGACATCGAATACACCTGCCGCGATCTCATCATGGAACACGCCGATCCCGGCGAGGATTCCGTGGGGATGGAGGTCGCGATCAAGCATCTCGCGCCGACGCTGCTGGGCATGACGGTCGAGATCACGGTGCGCGTGCTTGCGGTGGACGGCCGCAAGGTGTCGTTCGACGTCGCGGTCAAGGACGAACTCGACAACGTCGGCGCCGGCACCCACACCCGCTTCGTCGTCGACAAAGCCAAGACCTTCGAGCGTATCAAAGCCAAGGCCGCGCGCTTCGCCGCGCGAGCGGGATGACGCATGGCGGGATGACGCATGGCGCACGCGCGTCGCAACGAGGACACCTTCATGTTCGATCGCGCCGCCGAAACCATGGCGCGCGACGAGCTCGAGGCGCTGCAGCTTCATCGCCTCAAACAGACGATCGCGCGCGCCTATGCCAAAGTTCCGCCGTTTCGCCGCAAGCTCGATGCCGCCGGCGTGCGGCCGGACGATCTCAAGACCCTCGCCGACATCGCGCGCTTTCCGTTCACGGTCAAAGCGGACCTGCGCGACAATTTTCCGTTCGGGCTGTTCGCGGTCCCGCGCGAGGAGCTGCTGCGGCTGCACGCCTCCTCGGGAACCACCGGCAAGCCGACCGTCGTCGGCTATACCCGCGCCGATCTCGAGCTGTGGTCGGATCTGATGGCGCGCTCGCTCGCCTCTATGG